>NZ_JACHVA010000126.1 GCF_014230055.1 Puniceicoccus vermicola
CGGGTAAGTCCCTCGACGGTCAGTAACCTCAACCAGAAGATTTACGAGCGTATTGAGGAGTGGCGGCAGAGGCCGCTCAGGAATCGCTACGTGTATACCTACCTGGACGGCCTTTGGCTCAAGCGGGCTTGGGGAGGCGAGGTCGAGAACGTCAGTATCCTCGTGGCCATCGGAGTGAACGAGATGGGATTCCGCGAGGTGCTCGGAGTGAGCGAGGGCATGAGCGAAGACAAGGAGAGCTGGAGGAACCTGCTTCGCAACCTATACGGGCGGGGACTGCGCCGGATCGATCTGGCGATCTCCGATAAGGCAGCCGGGTTGATCGAGGCCTTACCGGAGTTTTATCCGCAAGCCAAATGGCAACGATGTGTCTTCCACTTCCATAAAAACATCCTACACAAAGTGCCCAAACAAAAGCGCGAGGAGGTGATCCCTATGCTCAAGGCAATCCATGCCCAGGAAGATGCCCAAAGTGCCCGCGAAAAAGCAATCTCCGTGGCCGCCAAGCTCGAAGACTTGAAGCTCGGTCCTGCAGCCAGCATCCTGCTTCAGGGAATCGACGAATCGCTCACCTACTACCGTTTCCCCAGAGAGCACCACCGCAGCATCCGCACCAACAATATGCTCGAAAGGATCATGAAGGAGATACGTCGCAGAACCCGAGTGGTCGGAAGCTTCCCGGATGGGAAAAGCGCTCTCATGCTCGCCTGTGCCAGACTTAGATACATCGCCACCAAATCGTGGTCCGATACCCGAAAATATATGGATATGACCAAGCTTGAGGAAATCGAACTTCAACAAACTGCCTGAAAATCGCCAGCCCCCCATGGGGGGCTATTGACATCAACATCAACGAAACATCATAAACCAATCACCAACGCCTTGAGGCACTCAGACCTTTTTGCGAAAGATTTTGGACACTAACCGGCTCTCGCCGATCCTCTCCGCGGTGCTGGAGGGATTTGTGCATGACGGAAGTGTGGAGCGGAATGGCGAAAGCCATTTCGATGGGGCTTGGTTGAGAAATTCGAGATTTGGCCGCCTTTCCGTAGAAACGGCTCTCGCCGTTCCTCTCCGCTGGGTTGGGTAAGCGTTCTGGTCGAAGCCTCTCCCGGGTTGATCACTTTCTTTGGCTTGGAAGGATTTTCTGGATTGAGTGATCTTGATTCTGGAGCAAGATGGCGATGTGAAAACTCGCCCCTTTCTCTCGTTCTTTGTTTTATTGTTACTGGCTCCGGTCGCGCGAGCAGATGTCTCGGTGGCGGTCTTGGATTTCGGCTCGAGTGAGTCGGCTCGAGATCTTGCCGAGGATTTCGGGACGCTATTCGAGTTTGCGTTGGGAATGCAGGACGGAATTCTCCTTGTCGAGAGGGGCCAATTGGATTCGGCGTTGGACGAGTTGGCGAGAGGGTCCTCAGGAGTTGTCGGTCCAGAGTATGCGGGGAAAGTGGGTCAATTAACCGGAGCCCAGGTTTTGGTTTCCGGAAAGCTGCTGAAGGCTGGGGACGATTGGGTGGTTATTTCGAAAGTCATGGGAACCGAAACCATGCGGTTGTTTCCCGCGAAAGTGACTTTTTCTGACGAGGAGGAGATTGGTGATGCGGTAGAGTCTCTTGCGGTCCAAGTTGCTGCGGAGATCCGTGATCATCGCCACGAATTGTTGGCGGGTTCGGGTGAAGATAGTGGCAGCCTCAATGCTCTGATCGAGATGGCGGAGGGAGTTGAATTGCCGACTCTTCGCGTAATCATCCCGGAGGTGCATATCGGTACCCGTGTTCCCGATCCGGCGGCACAGACGGAGGTGATTCGGGTGCTGCGCGAGATAGGATTTACGGTGTTGGATGGAGGTTCCGAAGAGGAGGCTGAGGTCCTGGTCACCGGAGAGGCATTCAGCGAGGCCGGATTGAGGATCCGGGACTTGGTTTCCTGTCGGGCCCGAGTCGAGGTGAAAGCGGTCGAGGAAGCTTCGGGCAACATCGTGTTCAGTGATGCCGAGAACGCGGCAGCGGTCGATACGGCCGAGTTTATTGCTGGAAAGAGTGCTCTGCAAAGGGCCGGAGGCAAGGTGGCTCCAGAGCTTGCCGAAAAACTGATCGATCTTTCGCGGTAGTTGAATGTTTTACTTTCGTGAGAGAATAGGTCCGATGAGAATCTATTTTTCAGGACTCGCGTTATTTCTTCTGTGTGGGGCGGTCCTGGGAAACGGGAAAGAGTCGGAGGATGTCGTTCTGGCTATCATTTCTTCTGAAAAAGAGAGGAATGTCGCTGATATGCTTCTCGCGGATTTGTCGGGGAGGTCAGGGCTTGCGTTTGTCGAGCGCGATGAAATGGACCGAATTCGTGAGGAGCTCGAGATGCGCGATTGGTCTTTTTCGTCTGGGATCGACAGATCTCAGTTTGCCGGAGCGGATGTTCTGGTTCTCTTGAGGCGGCCAGTAGCGAAGGCTCCGCCTCTTTTGCGGTTGATTTCGACCCATACCGGGGGAGTTCTGGGAGCTACCGAGATCCCGGAGAAGGTTTCTCCCGAATGGTCCGAGCTCACCGCTGAGTGGATCGCGAAGCATTGCCGTCTGGATCGGGTGGAAGGCGTGCCTCTCGTCATGATGCAACTACAGTCGGCCCGAGGGGATTCCGCAAATGAGTTGCTTGTGAGCGCGAAACTGGGGCGCGAGTTGTATTTTCGGCCGGAGATTGCGGTTCTGGAGAGATGGAGGCTGAGGGATGCGGTTTTCGAGAAGTTGCTAAAAGACTCGGGAGAAAACTTTGATCGGGCGGGATGGATTCTGGAAGGAAGGATTTTCGATCAAACCGATCCGATGGTGGTCGAGATTGTTCTGCGACAAGCGGGGACCGATTCGCCCGTCCTCGAGAAAAAATTCGAGATCGATGAAGCGGGGAGGGTATTTAACAAGATCGCAGTCGAGATATCCGCTGGATTGAATGTTTCAGAAGGGGAGATCGAAGAATCGATCAACGACCGGGGTGAGGTCTCTGAGCAGCTTGATCGGGGGAAATGGGCGATGGAGTGGGGCGATTACGATCAGGCGATTCGTTCGTTTGAGAACGGGATCGCTCTAGCGCCTCGAACCTATGCCACATTCGAGGCATACTTGGCTGCCGCCTACTTCAAGAGAGGGTCATGGCAAACGGTGATTCACTCGGGGGTTAATGATGCAGACACATTTCAAAGCGGACTTCTCGATCTTTGCATGGCCTTCGCACTGCTCAGGAACGCAACGGACGATCCTCTCGAATTCGGTCCGAGAGTTCATGGGCTGGCCTGCGACATGTTGATTGGATTGAATCGTCCTTTGACTTCCGGAGCCGCGTTGGAAACCGATATTGCTGAGGTCCGCCGGTCTCTCGCCGAACTGCGTCGGAATGCGCGTCAGGTTTACCGCAAACTTCTCATCGTTGAAGACCTGGATCCGCGTTATTTCAAACAATTGGTGGAAGTGGATTGGATCAGCGGCAGTCCTGTCGGGCATGAGTATTTCACCTCGGTGATGGCTGGACTGACATCCGGAGGGTTGTGGGAGGAGACGCGGGAGGATGCGATTGAGACGTTGATCGAGGCCTCGAAACGGCTCGAACGGATGCCGGAAGAAGGACAGGCGGCGGTTTTTGAGGCATCGGTCGGGGCGCGGGGCTTCGACTTATCCTGGATTGGGCGTTGGCCGGGAGGATTCGATCTCCCCGGGGATATGGAACTCTGGTCGGACGAAGCGAGTGGAGAAGGGGGATTGGTCGAAATGATTCCTGCGTTGGCTGCTGTCTGGGCTGCAACTTCGGTCCAAGGTTCTCCTTTTAGCAAAAACGACCCAAACGCCTGGGAGTCTGCCGCTCGCGATCTGGCAGCGGTCATTCGGGATGAGATGGAAAATTTGCTCGACCAAGAGAATCCGGAGCTTTTGGCGCCGATCTCTGAGGTGATTGAGAGCTCCTGGCGAGTTTCGGTGTCCAGTGAATCCTACGCGGGGGCTCGAGAAGCCTTGGAGTCGGCTTGGCTGGCGGCGAACGAGGAGGTCCTCGATTCCGGCGATGACGTTCACTACATGGTTTACAACTTGTTCAATCGTCCGGAGATGGTCCCTCTCCGGGAGCGAAAGCAATTGGAGGCGCGGGTGCGCGACCTTCTGGACTCTGCGGAAGGGGGCGAACGATTTGCGTTGGAAAGAATGTTGGAAGGCTTGGCGTCTGTTCAGCCTCCCCCTCCGAGTCAGGGACTGCCCTCCAGCGGGTTCGCTTCTTGGCGTCCGCGTTTAGAGGTTCGTGAACCCATCCGTGAGGAATCGGAAAATCCAAGGCAGAATATCACCCATTCGGCCGATTTTGGGTTCAGTTTGAGCCCCGGGCCCGAAACGAAGATCATTGGAGAGGGGCGGGAGCCGTCGCGTTGGCTCTTCCGTGCGCGCGCCGACGAACTTCGACACCCGACTGTGGAGCACCGTATTGTGTATGGAGGAGGACGCATGTGGATTGCGTGGGCGTACCCGGGCCGACTGGTGGTGGAGCATTTCGACCTCGATGGCGATTCTTCCACGCTTTGGTATCCACCTTCCCCGCGCGACGAGGTCCATTTCGGGGTCAACCTCGCGGTCCTGGGCGGCAATCTTTTCATCTACAGTCAAAGGAGTCTGCTCTGGACACCGCTCGAGAAGGAGGATTGGCATCTGTGGAAGTTCGAGCCGGGGTTCCTTCAGCAGATGAAACTGTCTGGCGGGGAGCTGTATGTGGTGGGTGGGGACTCCATTCAGCGGATCGATCCCGAGTCCGAGTCCCTCTCGATCATTTGGTCGGAACGCCTTGGGATTGAGGAGGCGGATGCGCCGGGGGCAAACGGATTGAAGTTTATCGCTTTTCCGAAGGAAGGGACTCGTGCTCCCACCTATGAGCTGCAAATCAAAAGTTCGGAGGATCGTCAGGATATTTGGCAAATGGCCAAGCAGGGAGAGTTGAGGACAAACTTTGATCCTGCTGCAGCGTTCTGGGCCATTTATCAAATGCGGGGGCCCCAGATTCCCCCGGATCGATTCAATCGGTGGAGTTACGGATCGGCTATCGAAGGGCTTTCACCCATGGACGAAGAATCGGTCATCGCGGCGGGAGCGGACTCTGAGGCGATTTGGTTGCTTTATGGAGGTGGCGGTCGAGAGGATCAGCGCTATTTTCTGGGCATGGTTCCTTGGGACCGACGTGAGCCGGCGCGGGAATTGCCCATCCAAATGCCGGAATTTTCAGACACGCTTTTGGTCGCTCCCGACGCTGTGCTTGTATTCTATCAGGAATCTCTGCCGGTCGCTGTCTATTCAAAAGTGGATTGGGAGTCGGGGAACTGAGATAGAGTCCGCAAAGTTTCTATCGTTTTCGATCCCGGAGCGATGGATGGGGCTTGTCCGGATACTCAGAAACGGCTCTCGCCGTTCCTCTCCGCGGTGTTGGAGGGATTTGTGCATGACGGAATTGTGGAGCGGAATGGCGAGGGCCATTTCGATGGAGCTTGGTTGAGAAATTCGAGATTTGGCCGCCTTTCCGTAGAAACGGCTCTTGCCGATACTTCCCGCAGGGTTGGAGGGAAAGACCGCTTCGGGGGCTTGTGGGTTTGTCGACTTCTCGGCGAGATTCTCGCGCGCATTTTCACCCCGAATTCGGTGACAGAATTTTTTCCAAAAAATTAGGGAAATATTTCTTGCGTGGGGGACTCTCAGGGGTATTCTCCTCCGTTTTCGCTAAATCCGAACCATTTGAGAATTTCATGCCAACGATCAACCAGCTAGTCCGCAAGCCTCGCCAATTGGTGAAGGCGAAGACGAAGTCTCCTGCGCTGAAGAATAATCCCTTCCGTCGTGGAGTCTGCGTTCAGGTCATGACCCGTACCCCGAAAAAGCCGAACTCTGCCATCCGTAAGGTTGCCAAGGTGCGTCTCACCACCGGGATTGAAGTCATTGCCTACATCCCTGACGAAGGCCACAACCTCCAGGAGCACAGCATCGTGCTCGTGCGTGGTGGTCGTGTAAAGGACCTTCCAGGTGTCCGTTACCACATCGTTCGCGGAACTTTGGACTGCCGGGGAGTCGAAAAGCGTCGTCGGAGCCGCTCCAAGTATGGAGTGAAGCGTCCGAAGGAATCCTAATCAACTTCGAACCTATTTCCGAATCATGTCGCGTCGTCGCCAAGCCGAAAAACGGGAGTTCATTCCCGATCCCCGTTATCAAAGCCAGCTGGTCAGCCAACTGATCAACATGGTCATGAGCTGCGGCAAGAAGTCTCTTGCTCAGCGCATCGTTTACTCCGCTTTTGAGCGTGCCAGCGAAAAGCTGGAAAAGGGTGATCCAGTGGATCTCCTTCTCGGTGCTCTCGAAAACGCCCGCCCGAAGCTGGAGGTCAAGAGCCGCCGCGTCGGGGGTGCTACCTATCAGGTGCCGGTCGAGCTTAGCTACGAACGTCAGCAGGGCCTCGCCCTTCGCTGGATGGTAGCTTCTGCCCGTGCTCGTAAGGGAATTTCGATGGGGGAAGCCCTCGCTAACGAAATCATTGATGCCTACAACGGCACTGGAACGGTGGTCCGTAAAAAGGAAGAAACCCACCGCATGGCTCAGGCGAACCGCGCGTTTGCTCACCTTCGCTGGTAAGAGTTCTTTTCGAACCTTGTTCCTTTTATTGGAGTCCCCGTCATGTCCGCCGCAATGGAAATTCTCGATGTCAACGCCAAGGAGCGCCTGTGCCCCTTGGAGCGGACTCGGAATATCGGCATTGCTGCGCACATCGATGCGGGGAAGACCACCACGACCGAGCGCATGCTCTACTACACTGGCGTCGTTCATAAGATCGGCGAGGTGCATGAGGGTACTGCGGTAACGGATTGGATGGAACAAGAGCGCGAGCGGGGGATTACGATTACCTCGGCCGCGATTTCCTGTGAATGGACTGCCGAATGGGGCCCTTTCACCGGAGAAAAGCACCGGATCAACATTATCGATACTCCGGGGCACGTCGATTTCACCGCCGAGGTCGAACGTTCTTTGCGAGTCCTCGATGGGGCCGTCGGGGTGTTTTGCGCCGTCGCCGGTGTGCAGCCTCAGTCCGAAACGGTCTGGCGGCAGATGGATAAATACAGCGTCCCGCGGATCGCTTTCATCAATAAGATGGATCGCACCGGGGCCGATTTTCACGCTGCCATTGAGAGCATGCGCGACCGCCTTCGTGCCAATGCGCATCCGCTTTATTTGCCGATCGGTGCCGAGGAAAACTTTAAGGGTCTGATTGACCTCGTGGCCAACCAGGCCCTGATGTATGACGAAACCGACCCTCTCGGTGTCCGTTTCGATCTCATCGACATTCCTGCTGATTATCGCGAGGAAGCAGCCGAGTATCGCGAAAAGCTCATCGAAGCGCTCGCTGATTTCGACGACGAACTCGCCAATCGCTACTTGGAAGGGGAGGATCTCTCCGAAGATCTGCTTCGCCGGGCTGTCCGCAAAGCGACCCTTTCCCGCGAATTTGTCGGAGTCATTCCCGGTTCTGCATTCAAGAACAAAGGTGTGCAGCGTCTCCTCGACGCCATCATCGACTACCTGCCTTCTCCTGTTGACGTTCCCGCAATTCGCGGTGAGAGCGAAAAGGGGGAGGAAGTGACCGTTCACGCCGACGATCACAGTAAAGTGGCTGGCCTCGCATTTAAGCTGATGACCGACCCGTTTGTCGGGAAGCTTGTCTTTTTCCGCGTCTATTGTGGCCAGCTCCGTAAAGGGATGTCGGTTTACAACCCGCGCACCCGGAAGACCGAACGCATCAGTCGCCTCATGATTATGAAAGCGGATACCCGTGAAGACATCGACGTTGCCTTCTCTGGAGACATCTGTGCGATCATCGGGGCAAAAGACGTCGTCACTGGCGACACCCTTACTGACAAGGCTCTCGACATCCGTCTGGAGCCTCCGTCGTTCCCTGAGCCTGTGATTTCCATGTCGATCGAGCCGCACTCCCGCGCCGATTCGGAAAAAATGTCTCTCGGGCTCCAGCGCCTCGCTGAAGAGGATCCGACCTTCGTCGTTTCCTCCGATTCCGAAACCGGGCAGACATTGATCGCCGGAATGGGCGAGCTGCACCTCGAAATCATCCGTGACCGCCTTTTCCGCGAGTTCAAGGTTGAGGCCGATGCCGGGCGTCCGCAAATCGCTTACCGCGAAACCATCATCGGGACCTCCGAAGCCGAGGGCAAATTCATCCGCCAGTCGGGTGGACGTGGTCAGTATGGCCACTGCGTCATCCGCATCGAGCCGAATGAAAAAGGGAAGGGGATTGAGCTCATCAACGAGATTGTGGGCGGCACCATTCCCAAAGAATTTATCAAGCCGACTTTCGACGGGATTAAAGAAGCCTCAAATAATGGGGTCACTGCGGGATATCCTGTGATTGACTTCAAGGTTCATCTCGTGGACGGTTCTTTCCACGACGTCGATTCTTCGGAAATGGCCTTCAAAATGGCCGGGATCTTCGCTTTCAAGGAAGCGATGCGCACCGCCAGCCCGGTTCTTCTTGAGCCAATCATGAAGGTCGACGTTGAGTGTCCCGAAGAGTTCCAAGGGGATGTGGTGGGTGACTTGAACCGTCGCCGTGGCCAGATCCAGAGCATGACCACCCGCAATCAGCTCACCTCGGTTCATTCTTTCGTTCCACTCGAAACCATGTTTGGTTACGCGACCGATGTTCGCTCTTTGAGCAAAGGCCGCGCGACCTACACCATGGAGCCCTCTCATTTTGAGCAGGTTCCCAATAGTGTCCTCTCCAAAATTGTCGAAACCACTCCCCAAACCTTCCGCGGTGGGGATAACTAATTTTTGCCTACGATGACAAAGCCACGCATACGCATTAAACTGAAGGGCTTCGATTACCGAATCGTCGACCAGTCCACCAACGACATTGTCGACACGGCCAAGCGCTCCGGCGCACGGGTGTCCGGACCCATTCCGCTTCCTACGCGGATTGAGAAGTTCACCGTGAACCGTTCGCCGCACGTGGACAAGAAGGCCATGGACCAGTTCGAACTCCGTTCGCACTGCCGTCTGCTCGACATCATTGAGCCGACCGCGAATACCGTGGACGACCTCAAGAAACTAAATCTTCCCGCCGGGGTAGAGATCACGATCAACGTCTGATCTCACAACCCATTTCGCCCGCCAACTCTCTCGTTTTGAGATAAGCAAAAACCAGTAAACAATAAACGCTAACGCAGGGCCCTTAGGGTTCAATGGAGGAATCTTTCCAACAACCCCCCTGCCTCTTGCATATGAGCTTCTTACTGATCGGAAAAAAGATCGGCATGACACAGGTGTTTGATGAAAACAACCAGTTGTTGCCGGTAACTGTTTTGGAAGCTGGACCTTGTCCAGTAACCCAAGTAAAGACCGTCGAAAATGACGGCTATAACGCTGTGCAGATCGGATACGGCCCCCAAAAGGAAAGCCGTCTATCCAATCCACAACTCGGCCACCTCAAGAAGGCTGGCGTGGACGCAGTTCGCGTCCTCCAGGAGTTCCGCCTGAACGGCGATGAAACTTACGACCTGGGCCAAACCCTCACCGTCGAGAAATTCGAAGGTTGCGAAAAGGTTGACGTCATTGGCGTCAGCAAAGGGCAGGGCTTCCAAGGGGTTGTTAAACGCCACGGATTTAGCGGAGGTCCCGCCTCTCACGGTTCGATGACCCACCGTCGCGGGGGTTCTTACGGTTTCTGTCAGGATCCCGGTCACGTGATCAAGGGCAAGAAAATGCCGGGTCACATGGGGAGCCGTCGTCGTACGGTTCAAAACCTGAAAATCGTCAAGGTCGACACCGAGCGCAACCTGATCCTGGTCAAGGGAAGTCTTCCCGGCCCGAACGGTAGCCTCATCACGGTTCGCCCTGCGAAAAAGCAGCGCACCAAGAAGGCTGCCGCCTAAGACCCAGTAGTTGAAGGAGTAAAACGATGAATTTGAAATACTATTCCGCAGACGGAACCGGGGGTGACGAGCGCGAGTTCGCTGGCTTCCCCGTTTTCGAAGGCTCGAAGGGCCGGATGGCTCTTCGCCAAGCGATTATCGCCGTGCAGGCCAACCTGCGCCAAGGCAATGCCTCGACCAAAACTCGTGGTGAAGTGTCTGGTTCCGGTAAAAAGATGTTCCGCCAGAAGGGTACAGGCATGGCCCGCCGCGGTCCCAAGCGTACGCCTCTCCTCCGTGGAGGTGGTGTTGCCTTCGGCCCGAAGCCACGCAGCTACTCGCAGAAGGTCAACCGCAAGATGCGCCGTTTGGCACTTGCCCGCGCTCTCTTCGAGCAGGGTCAATCCGGTTCGATCAACGTGATCGAGAAGTGGGAAGCCGCCGAAGTGAAGACCAAGCCCTTCGACGCCCTCGTATCCAAGATCCAGCCGAACCGCCGGGTTCTGATCGTGGACGACGAGATTTCCACCAACGTCGCCCTTTCCGGACGTAACATCGCCCGCCTCCACTTTGCTGAAACCAGCAACGTGAACGCTTACGACATCGTCCGTTTCGACACCATTATTTTCAGCGAGCGAGCCATCGACACTCTTCTCGCCCGCGTCAACGGAGGAGAGTCATGATCGAACCATCGAAAGTTTTGAAAGAAAGCCGGGTAACGGAAAAGGCCACGAACCTGACCGCCAACCTGAACCAATACACCTTTGAAGTATTCCCCGACGCTACGCGGACTCAGGTCAAGCAAGCTGTCGAGCAAGTCTTCAAGGTCGATGTGGCCAAGGTGAATGTCCTCAACGTGAAACCCCGGGTTCGTCCGGACCGGATGCGCCGCAACCGCGCGGGTCGCGTCTCCGGAATGAAGAAGGCGATCGTTACCCTGAAAGAGGGTAGCTCGATCGAAATGATCTGAACGGCCGCCTAATCAGGAGATAAGAAAATGCCGAATATTGAATTTAATCCAACTACGCCAGGTCAACGCCACTACGTGCGTAACCACCAGGAGCTTTCCCGGAAGCGCCCGGAGCGTCGCCTGACCAACTCGAACCACAACCCGAAGGGTCGTAACGTTTACGGTCGTATCACTTCGCGTCGTCGGGGTGGGGGACACAAGCGCCTTTACCGTCAGATCGATTTCCGTCGTGATAAGCTCGACATCCCCGCAACCGTTCGGGAGATCGAGTACGATCCCAATCGTTCCGCACACCTCGCGCTGCTTTTCTACGCAGACGGCGAAAAGCGCTACATCCTTTGCCCGAACAAGGTGAATGTCGGCGACACCATCGTTTCCTCGATGAAGTCGGACGGCGAATTTCACCCCGGTCATTCCTACCCGCTGTCGGAGATCCCTCCTGCCACTCGCGTTCATTGCATTGAACTCGAACCCGGTAAAGGGGCTCAGATCGCTCGTGGTGCCGGAGCCGGTGCTCAGCTGATCTCCATCGACGGAGACCGCGCGACCTTGAAGATGCCCAGCGGAGAAATCCGCCTCGTGCATTCCCGCTGCCGGGCCACGATTGGCCAAGTCGGCAATCTGGGCCACTCCAACCAGTCGATCGGGAAAGCCGGTCGTAACCGTTGGAAGGGTCGTCGCCCCCGCGTCCGCGGTGTGGCTATGAACCCGGTCGACCACCCAATGGGTGGTGGTGAAGGCCGCACCTCCGGTGGTGGTCACCCGGTCTCTCCTTGGGGTCAATTGTCGAAGGGTTATCCGACCCGCCGCAAGTCCAAGCCGTCCAACTCGATGATTCTTGTCCGCCGTAACGGCCGGAAGATGAAGCGCTAACCCGTTAATTACTTTATCGCACCATGGCACGTTCCATTAAAAAAGGTTTCTTCGTCGACCCGAGCCTGATGAAAAAGATCGAGGAGGCTCAACGGGCAAGTTCCCGTAAGCCCATCCAGACTTGGTCACGTCGCTCGACGATCACTCCCGACTTCGTCGGTCTGAATCTCAACGTCCACAACGGCCGTTCCTTTGTTCCCGTGTATGTCACGGAAAACATGGTCGGTCACAAGCTGGGTGAGTTCGCACTGACCCGGGCGTTTAAAGCACACAATCCTCGCACCCAACGCTAATCCTTTTCGATGCACCTTCTTTCTTCCATTCGCGCTCTCGTGGCACTTCCGCTTTTTGCGGCAGTGGCTGTGGCAGTGCCGGCGGACAAGCCGTCCCGCCCTGGATTTGTCGACTCTTTGGAGCCGTCAAACCGGGCGCAGATCGCTCGTGTCGTCGTGGGGAGTGAAGCGGACCTCGTGGTCCTCTCCTCCGGATGGTTGGAAGGGTTTCGCACCGGAATGGCCTGCATTGTTTCCGAAGGTAACGTGCGGACAGGGGAGATCCTCCTCGTCGACGTACGCCTGAACCACGCGGTAGGCCTTATCCTCAACCGTCCCGATGATGCTGGTATCAATGCCGGCAATCTCGTTACCATCAAAACCTTTTCCGTTTCCAGCTAGAGCCATGCAAATCCAAGCTTACACGAAATACGCGAGAATGTCCCCGAAGAAGGTTCGGGAAGTCGCTCGCGAAATCCAGGGTCGCAACGCCGCAGAGGCGCTTGACCTCCTTAAATTCATCCCGCGCAAATCGGCGCGTCTCCTGCGCAAAACGCTGGAGTCGGCTATCGCCAATGCGGAAAACAACAACAATCTGGTTGCCGACAACCTCACCGTTGCCCGCGCCGTGATTGAAGAGGGGCCCGCCCTCAAGCGTTTCCGCCCGGCATCGCGCGGATCCGCACACCCTTACGCCAAGAGAACCAGTCACATCCGCATCGTCCTCAGCGACGAAGCTTGAACCACCTTCACTAAATCATGGGTCAAAAAGTAAATCCAATCGGTTTCCGTCTCTCCGTCCGCCGCAACTGGCGTGCGCGTTGGTATGCTCGGAAGAAAGAGTTCGCCCCGCAGCTGAAGGAGGACATCGATATCCGCACCTTTTTGGAAAAACGTCTGCGCACCGCTTCGGTGCCCCACGTTTTCATTGAGCGCGCATCCAACCGCATTCGTGTGACCATCTACACTGCCCGTCCAGGGATGGTGATCGGTCGCCGCGGGCAGGACCTCGAGCGCATGAAGGCCGACCTCAACAAGAAGATCGGCAAGGACATCATCCTCGAAGTGCAGGAAATCAAGAAGCCCGACCTCGTGGCCCGTCTCGTTGCCGAGAACGTCGCCCTCCAGCTCGAGCGTCGCATTTCTTTCCGCCGCGCCATGAAGCGCGCCGTCCAGACCACGATGGCAATGGGTGCCGAAGGCATTCGTATCCAGGTCAGCGGACGTCTCGGCGGTTCGGACATCGCCCGCACCGAGCAACAGCGCAACGGTCGTGTGCCTCTTCACACCCTTCGCGAAAACATTGATTACGGGTTCGCAGAAGCCCAAACCGTCTACGGTAAGATCGGCATCAAGTGCTGGCTCTGCCTCAAGGCGGAAGACATGCAGTTCTAACCAACTTAGGGAGACTCAAAAATGCCTCTTTTACCATCAAGAACCAAATACCGGAAGGTCCAGAAGGGCCGCGTCCGCGGGAAAGCCAAGGGTGGGGATTACCTCGCTTTCGGTGAATTCGGAATCCAAACCCTTGACCGGGGCCGGATGACCGCCCGTCAGATCGAAGCTGCTCGTGTGGCCATTAACCGCCACCTGAAGAGAAAAGGGAAGGTCTGGATTCGCGTATTTCCTCACCTGCCGGTAACCAAGAAGCCCGCCGAAACCCGTCAGGGTAAAGGGAAGGGTAGTGTTGAATACTGGGCTGCCGTTATTAAGCCGGGCACGATCCTCTTCGAGGTCTCCGGTTGCAGCATCTCTGCCGCTCGCGAAGCCTTCCGTAAGGCCGACGGCAAACTCCCATTCCGCTGCCGCTTTGTGAGCCGCGAAGTACTGGATTGATCCAAGGAGGTCCCACAGTCATGAAAAGCAAAGAAGCCCGAGAATTATCCGTCGCCGAGATCGAAAAGAAGATCCGCGACTCCCGCACCGAACTGGTTAACCTGCGTCTCCGCAAGCAGACCGGTCAGGTCGAAAAACCGCACCTGCTGCGGGAGATCCGTCGTGATCTCGCCCGTCTGCAGACCATCTTGAACGAAAAGAAGGCCGCTGAGTCCACCTCGGCCGCCTAAGTAGACAGAGGATTTCACAATGAGCGAACGCAACAGCCGTAAGGATTTGATTGGCATCGTCAGTTCCCGTTCCGGGGACAAGACGATCAAGGTCACCTATTTCTACAAGATCCCGCATCCTCTCTATAAGAAGGAAATTAAGCGGAAAACCGTGCTCCATGTGCACGACGATAAGAACGAATGTAAGGTCGGCGACAAAGTTGAGGTGATGGAAACCCGTCCCCTCAGCAAACTGAAGCGCTGGCGTGTCGTACGTGTCGTTGAGACGGCACCGACGATTTAACCAATTTTGAAACGGAGGATTCATCCATGATTCAAATGCAATCCAGAGTTGATGTTGCGGACAACAGCGGGGCGAAAGTCGCGCAAATGATCCGCCGCATTGGCCAGAGCAAAAAGACCGCGTCTGTCGGTGATATTATCATCTGCAACGTCAAGGAAAGTTCCACCGACGCTACGGTGAAAAAGGGCGAAGTGGTCCGTGCGGTTGTCGTGCGCACCAAGGCCCCGATTCGTCGTGCCGACGGTAGCTATCTTCGTTTCGACGGAAACGCGGTTGTCATCATTAACAAAGACGGAAACCCACGGGGAACCCGTATCTTCGGACCGGTTGCACGCGAATTGCGCGCCAAGTTCATGAAGATCATCTCATTGGCTCCGGAGGTACTCTAATATGGCAAAAAGTATTAAAAAGGGCGACGACGTCGTAATCATCGCGGGCGAGCACAAGGGTGCCCGCGGCAAGATTCTTCAGGTCATTCCGGCCAAGGATCGTGTACTCGTAGAGGGTGTGAACATGCGTAAGCGTCACGAAAAACGTACGCAGGACTCCGAAGGGGGAATCGTGGAGCGCGAAGCCGCTCTGCACATCTCCAACGTGATGCTCCAGGAAAAATGGGAGGCACGTTCCAAAAACTGATCCGTTTCGGACCAGTTGAGAAAACGGAATTTTAGGAATTTTCTTGCTTTAGGCGAATCTGCGGGCATTCTCGCCCGCTTTTTTCCAAGCAAGCTTTAACACCGGGTCGGAAATCCGGAAAAACCATGAGCAAACCAAAATTACAGTCTGTCTATCAGGAAACCATTCTCCCCGATTTGATGAAGGAGAAGGGTTACAAGAACACACTTCAGGCCCCACGCCTGACCAAGGTGGTCATTAACACTGGCGTGAGCGCAAGCCTGGATAAGGCCGCAGTCGAAGAGGCTGCTCGCGACGTCAGCTCGATCGCCGGTCAGAAGGCCGTCATCACCCGTGCTCGCAAGAGCATCTCGAACTTTAAGCTTCGGGAAGGCATGCCGATCGGGGCGAAGGTCACTCTCCGCGGTGCACGCATGTGGGAATTTGTTTACCGCTGCCTGAATATCGCTCTTCCGAACATTCGCGATTTCCGCGGAGTTCCCAACAAGCTGGACGGTTCCGGCAACTATACTCTCGGGGTGTCCGATCACACGATCTTCCCGGAAATCTCCACCGACGGCAGCCGCCGCAACATGGGGATGGACATCACCTTCGTGACTTCGGCCGACAACGACGCCGATGGTCACAATTTATTGAGCCGCCTCGGAATGCCGTTCCGTAAGAACCAATCGGCTGAATCCGACGCACAAGCAGCCTAACTCCAGCGAATTACCAGTACCATGGCAAAGAAGTCAGCTATCCAAAGAAATTTGAAACGCATCCGTCTCGTCGAGAAATACCAGAAGAAGCGGATCGAACTGAAAAAGAAGCTCCTCGACCCGGATCTTTCCGACGAAGAATTTTTCAAGGCGCAGAAGCAGCTCTCAAAGCTGCCGCGTAACTCCTCACCGGCCCGCGTTCGCAACCGCTGCTCGGTCACCGGTCGTCCACGCGCTTACCTGCGCAAGTTCGGTCTCTCCCGGATCACCTTCCGGGAACTCGCCAATGAAGGGAAAATCCCTGGCGTGACCAAGTCGTCCTGGTAAACCCTAGAAGGATCGAAACAACATGGCTATTCACGATACAATTGGAGATTTCCTGACCGCTATCCGCAACGGAAGCAGCGCTGGTCGCGAAACGATCGAAACCCCCTTTTCCAAGATGCGCCTCGCCATTGGTGAGATTCTCGTCAAGGAAGGCTACCTCGCAAAGTGCGAGAAGGTTGAAGCTCGTAAGAACGTTCCCGCGATTCGGATTGATTTGAAGTACGTTAACAACACTCCGGCGATTACCGACCTGCAACGGTTGAGCCGCCCCGGATGCCGTCGTTACACTTCTTCAACTGAAATGCCGAAGGTTCTCGGAGGATTGGGATTCTCCATCATTTCCACCCCTAAGGGTGTTCTTAAGGATTCCGAAGCCCGCCGACAGAAGGTCGGAGGCGAGGTTGTCTGCGAAGTCTGGTAATCCGCCGAATAAGAGGACACAGCAATGAGTAGAATTGGAAAACTTCCGGTAGCTATCCCGGAAAAAGTTAAAGCCGAGATCACCGACAATACGGTCAAGATCGAGGGCCCGAAGGGCTCCCTTTCGCAGACCTTTGATTCATCGGTCTCGATCGAGTTTGCCGACGGCGAAATCCGTGTTTCTCCGAATGGGGAAAACCGCCGCGCCCGTGCCATGTATGGCACTGCCCGTTCGATTATCTCGAATATGGTTGAAGGTGTGGTCAATGGTTTCAGCAAGAAGCTGTTCATCGAAGGTGTGGGTTTCCGCGCTTCGGTCAGTGGCACTAACCTGAACCTCGCCTTGGGGTATTCCCACCCGATCGACTTTACGATCCCGGAAGGCGTGACAGTTACCGTCGCCGATAACACCAAGGTCACCGTAGAAGGGGCTGACAAACAAGCCGTGGGCGCCTGCGCCGCTCGGATAAAGAGCTTTTATCCGGCCGAGCCTTACAAGGGCAAGGGTGTCCGGATCGAAGGTGAGTTTGTCCGCCGTAAGGAAGGGAAGAAGACTGCCTAAGGCAACGTCCGAGGAAACTAGTTATGAAACTTGCAAAGAAAAAGAAGCTCGCTCAGAACCGCCGCTGGAGAATCCGCAAAAAGATTCGTGGCACCGCCGAGCGCCCGCGCCTGACCGTCTGCTTTACCAACAAGCATGTCTATGCCCAGTGCATCGACGACGTCGCTGGCAACACACTCGTTTACGCCTCTTCCCTCGACAAAAATGGGGAAGGCACCAAGCCCAATGTTGAAGGGGCTACGGCTCTCGGTGGTAAGGTCGCAGACCTCGCCAAAGAGAAGGGCATCGAAACGGTCGTCTTCGACCGTGCCGGGCGTCTCTACCATGGCTGCGTGAAGGCTTTCGCCAACGCGGCCCGCGAAAACGGACTCAAATTTTAAGGCATGAGAAATCCATCCAACAACCGCTCCCCGGCACCTGAGCCGGAAGAATCAGAATTTGTCGAAAAGGTCGTCCACATTAACCGTTGCGCGAAAGTCGTAAAGGGTGGTCGCCGTTTCAGCTTTGCCGCTCTCGTCGTCGTTGGCGACCGTAAGGGCAAGGTCGGATTTGGTTATGGTAAGGCCAAGGAAGTTCCCGAAGCGATTCGCAAGGGCACTGAGCAGGCACATAAGCACATGCAACCGATCCAACTCAAGGGTGACACCATTCCTCATCCGGTCATGGGTGAAGCCGATGGAGGCCAAGTCCTCCTCCGCCCGGCCAGTGAGGGTACCGGTATTATCGCCGGTGGTGGGGTCCGCGCCGTTCTCGAAGCCTCTGGCATCAAGAATGTTCTTTCTAAATCACTCGGATCCAACAATCAGCTCGCCATGGTCAACGCGACCATGGAAGGTCTGCTTCGACTCCGCACGGCTGAAAGCCGTAAGGAACTGCACGAAGCACCGGCAGGAGTCTGATTCTAACGGAGACTACATATAATGCGACTGCACGAATTGATTAACAGCAACGGTTCCAACCGTCCGAAGCGCCGCCTGGGTAAGGGTGAGGGCAACGGTCATGGAAAAACTTGCGGACGTGGACACAAGGGAAGCAAATCCCGCTCCGGTTACAGCATTCAGCCCGGCTTCGAAGGTGGGCAGATGCCGATGTATCGCCGCCTCCCGCACCGTGGATTCAGCAATTTCAAGTTCCACAAGGGTTATGCGATCGTCAACCTTGGCGACCTCGAGCGCTTGGCCGACGACGTGAAGGAAGTAAATCGTGAGGTTCTGGTGAAGGCCGGTCTCGTTCGCGACAACTCTCTTCCGCTCAAGGTTCTTGGCAATGGCGAGATCAAGTCCGCTCTCAAGGTGAGCGCTGCGGCTTTCTCCGCTTCGGCCAAGTCCAAGATTGAGGCCGCCGGTGGTGAAGCTCTGACCGATTGATATTGAAAACCTCCGCTCGCTGAGCGGATTGGAAGGTCCCCTGGAACATGTTGTCAGCCTTTACTAATTGTTTAAAGATCCCGGAACTGCGCCAGAGGATTTTCTTCACTCTCGCGCTGCTTTTCATCGCCCGTGTCGGGGCCAATATCCCTCTGCCGGGTATTGACCCTGGGCCGATCAAAGCCTTCTTCGCAGACCAAGCGTCTGCGGGTGGAGGCTTGATTGGGTTCTACAACATGTTCACCGGGGGCGCGCTTCTCAATGGCGCGATCTTCGCGTTGGGAGTGATGCCTTACATTAGTGCCTCCATCATCATGCAGTTGATGGGGGCGGTTTTCCCGGCCTTGGCCCGCCTTCAGCAGGAAGGGGAGGTCGGTCGCCAGAAGATCAGTCAGTATACGCGCTACCTGACCATCGTTATTTGTGTGGTCCAGGCTGTACTGCTGATTACCGCGTTGGAGAAAAACCCGGCTACATTGATCGGGCAGAACTTCAATCCGGCGATTTATGGGAGTATCGTCATTTCGGGCCACTTATGGTTCCTGATCTCCGCAACGGTCATTTTGACCTGCGGAACGGTGATCTTGATGTGGCTCGGTGAGCAGATTACCCAGCGCGGAATCGGGAATGGGATTTCCCTTTTGATTACGGTCGGGATTATTGCCGACCTTCCGGGGGCCGTGATTACGGCTTTCCGTATGTTCAACGCTCCTCCGGGGAGTGAGACGGCTAACCTGGGTCTGCCGCACGCCATTTTGATGATCGTCCTTCTTCTCGCGGTGACCGCGGGGATCGTGGCCGTGACTCAGGCACAACGAAAGATTCCGGTCCAATACGCAAAGCGCGTTGTGGGCCGTAAGGTCTATGGAGGACAGAATTCCTTCCTGCCCCTCAAGGTTAACTATTCCGGAGTGATGCCGGTTATTTTCGCCAGTGCGATCCTTCTTTTCCCTGCACAGATTTTGCAGACGTTGGAAGGTGCCACCGGAATGACTTTCTTCGGGGATATGGCAAGTTTCCTCGCCCGTGGTACTTGGTTCTACTACCTGACTTACGGGATGTTGATTCTCGTCTTCAGCTATTTCTGGGTTTCGCTGATGTTCAAGCCGATTCAGATTGCCGATGACCTGAAGAAAAATGGTGGGTTTATTCCCGGTGTTCGTCCCGGCGAGCCTACGGCCCGCTTCCTTGACTTCGTGATGACGCGCCTGACTTTGGCTGGAGCTTTGTTCCTGACCATTATCGCCGTCTTCCCGGACCTTCTCCTGTTTGTCTATCGGGTTCCCGGTAATGTCGCCGTTTTCTTCGGTGGCACCGGAATGCTGATTACCGTAGGGGTCGTTCTCGACACCATGCGTCAAGTGGAGACTTTCCTCCTGCAGCGTCACTACGACGGTTTCCTCAAGAAGGGCCGTATCCGCGGTCGCAGCCAGCAGGCACGTAATCGTCAAATGATGGAATCCCTCGAGATTCGCGATTTCTGGCGGGTCTGGCGTCCACTTTTGATTCTATCGTCCCTTCTTTTCATCCTGGGCTTTGTCGCCTGGTTGATCCGCTAACACACTTCGCGCGGTGCTTTCCGAAAAAGAAATCCCAGTCCTCCGGGAGGCTTGCCAAATCGCGGCCCGAGTTCTCGAAGAGATGTGTGAATTCGTCGAGGCGGGGATGAATACCTACGACCTCGACCAGTTCGGAAAAAAACGACTTGCGGAGTATGGTGCGGAGAGCGCCTGCTACCAGTATAGGGTGCGCGATCTCGTCTTTCCTTCCCACACCTGTCTCTCGGTCAATGATGAGATCGTCCATGGCATTGGGCGGTTGGATAGGCAGATCAGTGAAGGGGATATCATTGCAGTCGACGTCTGTGTTCGGTATCGCGGCATGATCGGCGATAACGCCCGCACGGTTCTGATCGGGAAGGGCAAACCGGAAGACGAGAAACTCTTGGCGGTCACCCGCACCGCTTTGGAGCGAGGCATTGCCGAGGCGATAGTCGGGAATCGGGTCGGAGAAATTTCCCACGCGGTTCAGACCTACGTCGAAAAGAACGGCTTCAGCGTGGTTCGCGATTTTGTCGGCCATGGCGTCGGTGAGAGTATGCACGAAGAGCCGCAGATCCCCAATTTCGGGCGTCGCCGCTCGGGTCCCAAGCTCGTTCCAGGAATGGCTTTGGCGATTGAGCCGATGGTCAACGCAGGCACTCACAAAGTGGAGATGCTCGGTGATGGATGGACGGCGGTGACCAAGGATCGTAAGCGTTCCGCCCATTTTGAGCACACCGTCCTCGTCACTCCGGAAGGTCCGGAGATTTTGACGGTCGCCTAACGCGGCGATTCTTCTTGGTCTTTGCCCGAGACTAGCGGGCGTCGGAAGGGGCCTGCTTGAGGCCTCCCTCTTTCCTTGTCAGTCTCCCTCTCGATCGTGGGCCGGTTGATCAGTATTGGAGATTCAGACCGGCAAAAAGCTGCCATTGGGCGAAAGAGGATCCTCGATCGGCCACCGAGTATTGAGGCTCAACAAAGAGGTTGTAGACGATCGATTTAGTCGGGATGACTTTTCCCACTCCGAGTCCGACAGGGATCGTGTAGTCATCACTCTCGAAATCGTAGACCATAATCGGGGCACTGCGGAGATACCAACCCTCGCCCATTTGCAGAAAGAGGAATGGCTGAAAGGCCCCACTGTTGACGTCCTTCACATCGCTGGGGCCAGCAAAACTTGCCTGCCAGGTCAGGAGGTAGCCGTATTGAAACCGTTTGGATCGGGCGTCGAAAAGGACGTTGGCAAATCCTGCAGACCATTTTTCGGATCCGAGAACTGAATCAGTGGCAGTGGGCATGGTGAGCTGTGGACCCGCTCCAAAGCTGATTGCGGGATCGCCGGTATCGATAAGGTAGGCGGCAAAGATATTAAAATCACCGAGGCCGGTTGTGTGGCCGCCGCTATCGGGGAAGGTATTCACCGGAAGGGTAGCCCGAGCCAGCCAGTCTCCTTTGAAATGGAAGGGCTGAGCATAGCGGATATCGACTTGGTTGCCGTAGTCAGCGTCATTATCTCCGGTAAACTCACCAATGTAGTAATTCTGAAAATTCAGGGCCGTGGTATTGGCGAGGGGGTTGTTGGCCTGGGCCGAGGCGGAGGGCTGACCGGCTTCGGCATTCGCCGACGCGATGCCGAGTGAGAGGGCGACGAGGGAAAGGCAGGATGAGATGGATTTGGTATTGTACATGGTTTGTCGGAAAAACTCTGAAAAGTATGGTGTTCTGGTTTCGCTTTTAATCGCATGGATGCTGAAGTCGTGGGCCGACACCTGACTGATGGCGGCCCACGCGTTTCAGAATCGACGCTGCAAGTTACTTGATCCGTCCTGGCATAACCACCTGGATATTCGGTGGATACTTGGCGAGGACCTTGTTGTAGCGGGTCGCTTCATCTCCGAGCGGGATGGTGATCGGGAGATGGCGGATGCCGTCGGAAATGTCCTCTCCGGGATTCGTGTAGAGGTTGGTCGCGGTGGCTCCACCAGTCTCAGTGACTACGGATCCGCTGAAGCCCCCGGTGAATCCTCGTGAGAAGATGGCATCCTGCAGCTCAACGACAAAGTGCATCTTGAACTCATCCACTCGAACGGCCGATACGTGGGCGTTCAGCGTATAGATCCGGCTCTTGCGAGTCGATTGACCTTCATCCGCAAAGATGAAGGGGACTTGGTCCACTCCATCCGTGTAGCGATCTTCCGGCAGGAAGGAAGCGACCTCGGCTCCGGGTTTTCCGGCGACGGAGATGCAGGTGTTGAAGATGTCGGCATAGTCAAAGAGGCCGTCACTCTTGCGAGGTTCGATTACGTCCTTCCAGTAAACGAAGGTGGGGACCCGGACGCCGCCTTCCCATGAGGAACCTTTGCCTCCGCGGAAGGGGGAGCGACCGTGTGGCGGAACTTCCATCTCCGGTCCGTTGTCCGAGCCAAAGATGATCAGTGTGTTGTCCAGCTGTCCGTTTTCTTCGAGCTTCTTGACCAAGCGGCCGAAAATGTCGTCGATTTCAACGATGCCGTCCGAAAACACCGTGCGTGCCGGGGACTTTCCAGCAAACTCGTGGTTTGGATAGTTGTCGAAGTGAGCGGCGCGGGTGGCGTGATAGAGGAAAAACGGCTGATCGCTGCCCTTCATCTCGTCGAGGAAGTTCTCGCTGTAGGCGGCCCAGTCCTGATCGAGGTTCTGAATCGATTCGAGATCGATCTCGTAGAGGTTCTCGGCCCCTTTTTCGGGAGTGCAGTGCACGTTGTAGTGATTGAAGCCGAGCTTTTCCATCATCTTGAACCGTTCGGGGCTCAGAGCGACTTCCGGGTTGAAGTAAACGTCCCGCCATTCCGTGTACATGTCGGAGACGCCCAGGAAGCCGTAGTAGTCATCGAAACCGACATTTTGAGGAAGAGACCCTTTGTTTTCTCCCATATGCCATTTGCCAACGCCTTGGGTGCGGTAGCCGAGTTTCTTCAAAATATTGGCGAGGGTGGTTTTCCCGTCGAGTCCTCCAGGTTCCCCGTACATGGGCGGCCGGAGAACCCCGTGGTGGAGAGGGTTTTGTCCGGTCATGATCGTTACGCGTGTCGGCGAGCAGGAGGGGGTGGAGTAGGCGGAAGTGAGGATTAGGCCCTGGTTGGCGATTTTATCGATGTTCGGTGTCGGGTTTCCGACAGCGACCCCACCGCCGTTAAATCCGTAGTCGAGCCACCCGACATCGTCGGTCAGGAAGATGAGAATGTTTGGCTTCTTGCCCGTTTTCTTCTCCATGGCAGCCAATTTCTCCTGCGCGTTTTTGACCTCGCTCGAGTGAACGATCACAGGCTCCATATTGTCGGCTATCTCCGTCGCTTGTAGATGGAGGTATTGGTTGGGATGATCGTATCCGGGTGCGTCGGTTGGACCGGTGGTGCTTCCCCGCGGATTTTTGACTTGGTTCTGGTAATCAGTCTGCTGGGCGCCCGCAGGCAATCCGAGAGTAATCAGCAGGGCTGCGGCGAGTAGGGTTCGCCGGATGAATGGTTTTTGCTTCATAATGACTTTTCGGCTGAATGCCGTCGTGTTGTTCTTGGGGATGATCTTTGCCAGCTATTCCGCCTCCCTTGCCAAGATAGCAAAGGCGCGACTCGAATCGGTCGAAAGATTGTGGAGGACGCTGATGGCGTTTTGAGCAAGGGATGAGTATATCGATCTGAAACTGGATCTACAATAGGTCCTACGTGCACCAACCTTTGCTCAAAAGGGTAGGGACGGATTCGCCAGCCGAAGTGGCGTCGTCGCGCGTCTATAATAGGGGGACTGGATTAGAGTCCTTGAGGCTCGTTCCGAAACGGTCTGAGGTATTTTCTATCAAACAGTGTTCGAGGTTCCGGTGCTCTCCTAGTACGTATGTCGAAGTGGGGGAGTGTCGGCGGGAATTTTACCGGAATTGCACTAGTTTAAGACGCTGTATGGAACGGGAACCACCCCTCCCCCTCCTACTCGTAGGAGGGAGTTAGAAAATTACAGAAAGACTCCTCCCCTGCTACAGGGCATACCATTGCACACAAGACTATGGCTCTGGACGGTCTCGCAAACGCAAGAACATGGGAGCGCGGAATTCATTCCGCCCCGCATGCCTCTCAGGCCTTTCGCCTTAGATTCTGAGGGAAACTTTTCATGCGCAGCCAATCTGACGGGGCGGAATGAATTCCGCGCTCCATTTTAGGCATGCTCCTAAAGGACAACTCGAAGATTTTACCGAAAAACGTTAGTCTAGGAATTTGTGTGTAAGGATATGCTAGAGGGGAGGGGGATCCCGGGGACGCGGGATGGAGGGTTCCTCTTCAGAAGTCGCCAATATCAAAATTTCCTCGCTAAAACCCTTAAACTGGTGCCATTTGGGAGTATTACCGAGCTTCTGTCTCATAGGCATTAGCCGTTGAGTCGCTGAAAGGCGGTGAGTCGCTAAACTTCGAGGGGCCGATGCATTTGGAGCGAATTCGGTGAGAAAAGGAGTTGCCCTGAGAAAGGAAAAAAGCATCGTTCTAGCTCCCCGAAAAAAACTTAACTTTTTCGTATTTTTTTCTGTTCAACCGCGGAAAAAATCTTCAACCTCATCGTTTTTCTTTACGCAAACCTGTCTGACCATGCCACGAATTTTAGGAGTAGATATTCCCGGGAACAAGAAGCTTCCGTTCGCCCTTCGCTACATCTACGGAATTGGACCCACCCGGGCCGATCAAGTTGTTGCCGAATCTGGGCTGGACGCTGATATGCGAGCTCATGAGCTTTCCGAGGAACAGTTGAACAGCTTGGCTTCAATCGTTGCAGACAAGCAGTTCATTGTGGAAGGTGATCTTCGTCGCGAAGTAGCCGGAAACATCAAGCGTTTACAGGCCATCCGGTCAAACCGGGGCATCCGTCACCAGCGTGGGCTGCCCGTTCGTGGTCAGCGCACCAGCACCAATGCACGCACCCGCAAGGGCGGTCCGAAGACCGTCGGCGTGGTTCGCAAGAAGTAATAATATTAGGAATTTTCCGCTATGAGCGAAGAGGAAGTCAAAGAAGAATCCACCGAAGAGCTTTCCGCTACGGCAGCTACTGACGAAGCGCAGGAAGAAAAGCCCGTTAAGCAGGAAGAGACGGCCGCCGATCTCTTGAAGAGCGATCTCGGTGATCTCAAAATCCGCAAGGCCAAGGGCAGCAAGAACATCACCGTCGGCGTTTGCAACGTTCTCGCCACCTTTAACAACACTAAGGTCTCTTTCGCTGACACCAAGGGGAACGTGATTTCCTGGTCCAGCGCCGGTAAGTGCAACTTCCGCGGTTCGCGTAAGTCGACTGCCTATGCTTCTCAGGTCGTAACTCAGACCGCTGGCCGCGTCGCAATGTCGCACGGTCTCAAGGAAGTCGTGGTAAAACTTAAGGGACCAGGCATGGGTCGTGACTCTGCCGTTCGTGCCCTCCAAGCTCTCGGGCTCATCGTGACGGAAATCATCGACGTCACTCCCGTCCCCCACAACGGCTGCCGCGCACCGAAGCGCCGCCGCGTCTGATTCACTCTCAATCCTAAAGACAGGAACTTTTTTCAATGGCTCGATACACAGGACCCTCGACCCGCATTAACCGTCGCTTTGGGATGGCTCTTTTCCCTTCGAACCGTGCGTTCGAAAATAAGCCTTACCCTCCCGGCCAGCATGGACCTCGCCTCCGCCGCAAGAAGAGTGAGTACGCCATCGGTCTCGACGAGAAGCAGAAGCTGCGCTTTCTCTTCGGTCTTACCGAGAAGCAATTCCGCATCACCTTCGAAAAGGCGAAAAACCGTCGTGGGGTTACCGGTGAGATCTTCCTCCAACTCCTCGAGACTCGTCTCGATAGCGTGGTTTACACCATGGGAATGGCTCGCACTCGTCGCGCCGCCCGCCAGTTTGTCAACCACGGTCACGTCCTCGTGAATGGTCACAAAGTTGACATCCCGAGCTACCAAGTTGCTCCGGGAGACAAGATTTCTGTGCGTGAGGCTACTTCCTCCCGCGCCCTGGCAACTCAGAACCTCGCCGACAATCAGTTCCGCGCCGTTCCGCAGTGGATCACCGTCAACGCAGATTTGCTGGAAGCGACCACCAATCGCGTCCCGACTCGTGACGAGATGGATCACTCCGTCAACGAACAGTTGATCGTTGAGTTTTACAGCCGATAAGCCGAACCGCCGCATCCCGAGAAACGGAAACTATTACCATCATGCCCAAGAGACTTGCCAAATTCGAGCTGCCTAAGCGCCTTACCAAGGTCGAGGAATCTGCGACTGAGACTTACTCAATGTTCGTAGCCGAGCCTTTTGAAACGGGTTACGGCCACACGATCGGAAACTCTCTGCGGCGCGTCCTCCTGAGCTCGATCGAAGGGGCTGCGATTTCGTCCGTGAAGATCGACGGAGTTCAACACGAATTCCAGACGATCGAAGGCGTGGTCGAAGACGTTACCGACATCGTCCTCAACCTGAAGCGCATCCTGATCATGTCCCACTCGAAAGAGCCGGTTAACCTGATCATCAGCGCCGACAAGGAAGGCCAAATCACCGCTGCCGATATCCAAGAAGACTCGAACATCGAGATCTTGAATCCCGATCAGGTGATTTGCACCTTGGACCACAAGATGGCCTTCCGTGCGGAGATCGAAGTTAAAGTCGGTCGCGGTTACTGCACCGGTGAGGAGAACAAGAAGGATGACCAACCGATTGGCGTCATTCCGATCGACTCCCTCTTCAGCCCAGTTCGCCTGGTGAAGTATTCGGTTGAGAATACTCGCGTCGGCCAAATGACCGATTACGACAAGCTCATCCTCGAGATCACGACCGATGGCCGTGTCACTCCAGATGACGCCCTCAAGCAGACCGCTGCGATTCTCCGCCACCACCTCGACGTCTTCGACGAAGTTTCCGAGGAGGAAATCGAATTCGAGAACGAAGCCAGCGAAGTCAGCGAAGAGCAAAACCGTCTCCGTAAGCTGCTCAACATGAGCGTTAACGAGATCGAGCTTTCAGTTCGGGCAGCTAACTGCCTGAACAACGCGAATATCACCACTGTTGGTGAACTTTCGATGAAGAATGAGCAAGAAATGCTCAAATACCGTAATTTTGGTAAGAAGTCGCTCAACGAGATCAAAGCCAAGCTCGAGCAGCTCGGTCTTTCCCTCGGAATGAAGATCGATGAGCGTCTTCTTGATAAGAAAAAGGACTGATTAGCCGGAACACGCCGGATAAGGAGAATCTCCCATGCGTCATTTAAAGCACCGTCACAAGCTTGGAGTTAAGACCGCCCACCGCGGCGCTCTCCTCGCAAACCTCACTGCCAGTTTGATCCTGCACAAACGGATCCAAACGACCCTTGCGAAGGCTAAGGCTCTCCGTCCGTTCGCGGAACAGGTGATCACCCTCGCGAAGAAGGCTCACGCCGCCGAAGATCCGGCTCGCAAGCTGCACTATCGTCGCTTGGCCGTCTCGAAGGTTCGGGATCAGGAAGCCGTTGCGCTTCTTTTCTCGGAACGCGTTGAAGAGTTTTTGAATCGTCCCGGTGGATACACTCGTATCTACAAGCTCGTTCCCCGTCAGGGTGACGCGGCAAACGTTGCGATCATCGAATTGATCGACGCCGACGACGAAGGCTACACCAAGCCCAAGAAGACCCGCAAGCGCTCACGTCGCTCTTCCAAGAAGGCAGAAGCCTCCGCTGAAGAATCGACGAAAGAAGAAGCACCCGCAGCAGAATCGGCTGAAGCTCCCGCAACGGAAGCAACTGCTGAAGAATCTGCGGAAGCGACTTCTGAAGAGTCCGGTTCGGAAAAGAAATAGCCCGGGGCCGTCGCGCCTTTCGGGGGTAGTGGAACGATACGGCAATGTTCGACGTTCCGCTTCCGATCTTTTTCACCGTTTTCGTCACGACTGGCGTCGTCTTGATCTTTGCCCTTTGGATCTATTATGATCGGATGGGGGTCAGACGACACGATCGGCTGAACCAAACCGTCTTCCACTGCGTTCGTTGTGGGAAGCTCTACGGGGTTCACGGCGAGGTAAAACAGGCCGAGTGCCCGGATTGTAATTTAAAAAATATTCCACTGCGGTTTTAAGAACCGCGTGGAATTTTTTTTTGGTTAAATGGGGCGGTTCGAGAGGCCGCGGCCCAGTCTGATTCTCTGCAATCAGGGATCGTAACGTGGTTTCAACTAGGGCCATTCGAGTCTGTCGCCGGTTCATCAATGCTTCGAAGAATCCACTGCTACCGGAATCAGCTAGATCGGGTTCCTCGGTGTTTCATGCCGAGAGAGCCCCGTAGGCCCGCGGGAAACGAGGACCGTAGTCCGACGATTTGATTTCTTTGCTCCCGGGAATTGGTGGATCGGGTGTGTGGATCACGGAGAAACGGGAATAGGGAGAGCTTCGCGCCATGAAAGGTCTGACAGGGGAGTCGAGGAGGGGCCGGGTGCGAAAGTCGAAATCCTCTGGCGCTGATTTTGCCCTCAGAATAGACTCGATAGCTGGGTGATCCGGAGAAGCGATAGGGTTCTGGGAAGAGTTTCGCTAGCTGAGGAGGCGGATTCCTCGGTTTTTCGGCAAATGCGAAGAACTTCCGCTTGCCTGACGCTTTTTGAGGGGTTCAAATCTTATGATGAAGTCGCAGAAGATCGCCGTCCTGGATTTTGGGTCACAGTACACCCAGGTCATTGCCCGCCGCATTCGGGAATGTAATGTTTATTCGAAGATTTTTCCGTACAACGTTTCGGCGGAAACTCTTCGCGAGGAGGGGATCCAAGGGCTGATTTTGTCAGGAGGGCCTGCGAGTGTCTTGCGTGAAGATTCTCCCCGTCCCGATCCAGCAATCTTTGAGCTCGGGGTGCCGATCCTCGGCATTTGCTACGGGGTCCAGTTGATTGCCTTCATGATGGGGGGTGAGGTCAAGCGGAGTGATCGGCGTGAGTATGGTCATGGCACCCTTCGCACCGTTCGCGAGAGCCGCTTGCTGGCTTCCTTGCCGGGGGAAATCCGAGTCTGGAATTCTCACGGAGACCGGATTATCCGTCTTCCGGAGGGATTCGAGACGGTCGCGGAGACAGAGAACTCCGAGTTCGCTGGCATCGAGCATCCAGAGAAGGAAATTTTCGGACTTCAGTTCCACCCGGAAGTATCGCACACCGAATGCGGATCCGAGATCCTTCGCAATTTCCTATTCAAGGTCTGCGGGTGCACCGGAGATTGGTCGATGGCCAACTTTATCGAACGCTCGGTCGAAGATATCCGTAAATTTGTTGGCAAGGAACACGTGGTTCTCGGCCTCAGTGGTGGGGTGGATTCCTCGGTCGCTGCCGCTCTGATCCACAAGGCGATCGGCGACCAGCTGACCTGTGTCTTTGTCGACAATGGCCTCCTGCGCCTTCATGAGCGTGAACAGGTCGAATTGCTCTTCCGTGAGAATTTCTCCATGGACCTTCGCGTAGAGTCCCAGGCGGACCTTTTCCTTGATCGTCTGAAGGGAATTGAGGATCCGGAAGAAAAGCGGAAGAAGATCGGGAATGCTTTTGTCGAGGTCTTCGAGATGGCGATCAAGAAGATCGGCGATGTGACTTTCCTGGCCCAAGGAACGCTTTATCCGGATGTGATTGAGAGCGTTTCGATCGATGGGAATCCAGCTGCCTTGATCAAGAGCCACCACAATGTGGGAGGCTTGCCGGAAAAGATGCGTCTGAAGCTTTTGGAACCTCTCCGGAACCTTTTCAAAGACGAAGTCCGCCTCCTCGGCCGCGAATTGGGCCTGCCGAAAGATGTTCTTTGGCGCCAGCCATTCCCTGGTCCTGGACTCGGGGTGCGGGTGCTCGGTGAGGTGAAGGAAGAGTATCTGGAGATCCTCCGTCGCGCGGATGCGATTCTTCAGGAAGAGATGGTTACTGCTGATTTCTACTACAAGGTATGGCAGAGCTTCTGCGTATTCCTGCCCGTCCGGACCGTCGGGGTTATGGGAGACGAACGCACGTATGATTACGTCGTCGCCCTTCGTATTGTCGAAAGTGCCGATGCCATGACTGCAGATTGGGCGCGTATGCCTCACGATTTGATCCGGAAGATTTCCAATCGTATCATCAATGAGGTCGATGGCGTGAACCGAGTCGTTCTCGATGTGAGCTCCAAGCCACCGAGCACGATCGAGTGGGAGTAAGGCTGTTTGGGGGGTAGTCGCGTAGCTTCAGCTGCGTGCTTCCGGTTTTCCGGCGAATTTGGCTGTAGGGATTTTTGGGCTTTAGTGAGAAGCTTTTCTCAATTTACAGGGCAGGGCTAAAGGCCATTCTCCACAGTGGGTGGGGTGCTTGAGCGCCCACCTCGTGAGAGCTGGTGGCTTACGGGGGAGAAGAAAGATCTTTTCGGAAGGACCGAGAAGGTCGTTCGGGAAGCGGTCGAAATTTTAACAGGCTTGGTTGCGTAGTATGAATAGGTTCGCGGGCCTTTCTTGATACAAGGGCAAGAAACGGAAGGTGCGTTTTTATCGGAACTGCGTCGTATTCAGACCGAAAATTAATGGATTTTCTCAATCTCTTTTTTGACGAGATCGATTGTTTTTCAGATTTCGAATGCTCCGATGAAACGCGGGAGAGAGGACTGGTTTCTGGGAATAGAGCAGTTCCCATGGTTCAACCTGATAGGCCTTGGCTATCATGCACAGCGACGAAAGTCGTACGTCAGATTTTCGACCCGCTTCTAAAGCTTGATAGTGCTTGTAGCTAAGTCCGGACAATTCGGAAACCGCTTCTTGCGTCAAATTGGCGTCATGGCGCAATTCCCGCAAGCGATTCTGTAGTTCTTTGTGGCAGTCTTCCAAGCGAACAAGAATAGTCGTGATTCTTTTCTATGGACACCGCCTAAAGAAGGTGTTTAGTTGCTTGCCGTATCCTACCGCAATTTCATTCGAAATTAATGTCCTCTGCAATTACCTCTCATTAATCATAGGTTTCTCGGCATACTCTTGACACCTCATCCCGATGATTCCAAAACCAGAACAAATGCTCCAATGAAGGCTTTTCTGCTATCTTCGACTCTGTTTCTGTTGGTTTCCTCGGCATTTGGAAGCGTAGAGAGTTTAACGCCCAGCGAGGCTATCCTTCAGGTGGAGTCGGAAATGGCTTTCAAGAAGGTGAGAGATGAAGAAAAACGTTCGGAGTTACTTTTGGTCCCCGCCGAATCGGAAAGGAAAAAGAGTTTGGAGGATGGCGGAATACTTCGACTCCGCAGGGTATCTCCACCGTCACCCTCACTGGTTCGTCAAGAGGTTGCCTCCCGGCAGCTCGATTGGACAGGAGGCGAGATCGGCGAATTTCTCTTTTGGGAAGCCGGGCGAAAAGCCCCGCAAAACATTTCCCTTTCGGTGACGGTGTATGACGGCGAAGTTTCAGAGATACGTCTCTGGCATGAAGGAGAAGTCTACATGGTTCTGAGCAATGTCCCCTTTTCCCATCTGCAGGCATTGGCTTGGTTCGAAGACGACCAAGCCCGATGGAATCTTTTTGCGATAGTGGAGGAGGTGAACGAAGAGGAGGAGCAACAAAAGAGCGTACAGGCTCGGCTTTTCGTTGCGGAATTCCACCCGCGAGAACGTCCCGATACCGATGTTTTTACTTCGTCGGACGAACCCGAATATATCGTCCTCCCTGTTGAAGAACAAACGGTTCCTGAGCCAGTGTTCGCGAAGCTCGATGCGTTACACACCTATTACTTGGTAAACGAAAAGGAGTTGGCGGTAGAGCATCAACATCGAGAGGCATTGGCGGAGGCTCGCCGTCGTTACCGGGAGGAACATCCGCCCGTCGCTCAGGACGTTATCATTAACTTTTGGCGGGAAAGTGAAGAATAGGCATTCCATTTCAATGAGGGCGTGGCTAGCCTGGAGCGTGGCGGGGATCGGAAGTCTCGTGTTCTTTCAAGCTGCGAGTGGTTTGGATGAAGACAATGATGGCATGTCGGACGTATTTTCGGATTACTACGAACTGGAAACGGGATCGGCTGGCGATGACTCCGATGGCGACGGACAAACGAATGCGGTTGAGTCCGAATGGGGAACCGATCCGCATGATCCATTTGAATATGGAATTTCCAAAGTCGAGAGGATGGATGAGGAAACGGTGCGGGTAACGATTCCGACGGTCATCGGAAAGAGATACCGGTTCTCGATTTCTCTGGATCTGGAGGAATGGGAGCCCATCGGTGAAGAGTTTGTTGGTTCCGGCGGATTGGAGCATTTGTTGATCGATTTTCCGGTAGCCGGAACGAACCGGCTGTTTTGGCGGGGCGTATCGCTGGGAGAGGTTGATAACGATCTGGATGGGCTCGGAGGCTATGAGGAAAGTTTGATGGGGACCTCGGACGAACTGGAGGACAGCGACGACGACGAATTGAGCGATCTCGACGAGTTTTTGGCAGCTCTTGATCCTCTGGGAGGATTTGTCGACAGCGATTTGGACGGATTCTCGGATGATTTTGAAATCGCCAATAACATGGATAAGGATTCGCCGGATGGAACGGCCCCAACGGTTCGTTTCCTGAACGCCTCGCAATCTATGAATTTTTTGGAAGGAGAGAGTTACGAATTCAGGGTTGAGGCCAGTGAATCGGATCTCGGGGGCATCGAGACGGTAGAGGTTCGGATGGGGTCGAAGCATTCCCCAGCGGCTTCCATTTCTGTCGATAATCAGTTCTCGGCGCTTCTTTCGGAAATTGATTCTAGTGAAGAAACGCAGGTTCTGACTGCGAGGGCATATGGAGAGGACGGTTCGCGTGGAGAGAGTAATGACGTTTCCGTCGATGTGGCAGAAGTTGAGCGTTGGCTATCGGTTGTCCGATCTCGATCAATTTCTTGGTACTTTGCTCGACGCTTGAACGGAGAAGAGACTGACGTTTACAATCAGCAATATTACAGGGGGGATGGAATTTTAAAATTGAAAAGCCGTGATGGATCCGAAATGGCTTCGGTTCCACTCCAGAATTACGATGAGGATGTCCTGATTATTTTCGACGACGTTGAGGAGAATTCATTGATCTTGCAGAACTCACTCTCTGGATTTCCCCTTCATTCGACAATGATTTGGAATCATTTCGGTCGAGATATTTACGGGACAATCTCATACGATGACGATGAAGTTGAGTTTGCCATACCCAACGGAGAATATCGAATTGTCGAACCCCTACGCCCGTATCCCCAAAACGACGAGTCTTGGAAAGAGGATATGGAGATTATGATCGAGATATCCGGGAGCGAACACATTTCATACGCAAAAGAGAGGGATCGATTTCTCGGTGAGAGAACGCTTGTCTTTGTCTATGAACCGGCACGACCAGGGTCGATTCGAGCGGGAGTCGGAATATGGAGAGTCCCAGACGGTCCCAGAATCATCGCCACACCATTTCGTCAAGGAACCTATTCTTCTCCGGGAGCACGTCGGCATTTTCTGCAAAATCAAGACGAGGGAAATTTACCTCTTCGGGTTAATGACGATTTCGATGACGAACTTTCGGTGCCTGACTTCAACGACACTGTCCTCGGAGAGGAGGACGACGATATTCTCACGATCAATGTGAAACTCAATCTTCGCGGTTTGACGGAGTGGGATCATTTCGAGATCACCCCGTCTTCGGATAAGATCCGACTCTATTACCGGGACAATGCCGGAAATCCCGTGCTCATGCCATTGGACGACGGTTCTTACGTTTCCACCTTGATCGACGGCAACTACGTTGCCAGCCAGTTGAAGAGTGAATCCGGACTGGATTTCTTCGTCGAGGGCATGGAGCCCTCCGATTCCGAGACGGTCGAATTTCGTGCGGCAGAAGATGACGGGGAATACGCCGTGGGCGGGTCAGAAACCGTGAAAATCGGGCCGATCTTCAAGGTGGAACTAGAGTTCGTGGAACCTCAACCATTCTTTGAGAATTCAGACAGGGTCTTTGTTGGAAACGACTTCCAAGGATTGTTCCAGCAGCCACCGGACAAAGAGAATTCAGTGACCCTCGATCTAGTAATGGATAGTGCGGTGAAGCAGTCACTATTGAGTGGATTGAGCTTCGAGGTTCGAGTTGCTGAAAACAGCGATGGCGATGACGCAGCCGACAAAGGAGCGATTGATACAACCGACTTTATGGCATCCAACGGGGCTGATCCCGTTCTCTACCTTACTCCGGACGAAGAGCCCGAAGATCACTGTGAAGATTTAGAAATATTAAGCCCTCGCCGTTTCTTTGAAATCGTCGCGAAATACAACGGCATCGAGTTGGCAACGAGCGACAAGATATGGGTAAACTCGCGGTTCGAATACATTGTAAATTACAGCGAGCCTGAGAATCAGCGCTATGACCGGCCAATTGCCTTAGTTCGTGCTAAGTATGACATGCCAGACAATCTGCCTCGATATAATGAGAGCCTGTCCGATGATGGTTTTGTAGGGACTCATCCGTTTCTTCCGATACCTGTGGTGCTATTTATCGAATTAGGTCCGTCTGCATATGAAAATGAAAACCGCTTGGCATCTACATGGATACACGAGAACGTTCATTTAAACCAAGGTAGGGATATCATAAGGAAGATCGCGGCAGGTAGGACACTTTACGAACAGCATGTTGCGGATGGGAGTAATTTATCGACAATCCCACAAGCAGACAAAGATTCGATCACTGAATGGATCGTGGGTGAAAGCGAAGCTTACTTTACCGAACAAGACAATTACGATGAAACGTGTTTAAATGCTTTTGATCGTAGCACAGTTCAAGATCAACTGGATGAGTTCAGCAGTATCTATCACGCAATGAACCCATAAATACCATATTTCGGCACTAATCATGATTCGAGGAATATATCTTGCTGTTTTTCTTCCAGTGTTGCTGGTAGCCTCTGAACCTGAGCTTACGGACCAAGAAAAGCGAGAAGCATTTGAAGGTCGGAAAGAGGCAATTGAGCGTCGCTTAGTTGATCACTGGAAGACGGTTCCAGAGGAAAAAAAAGCACTTATAAATGAAGTCCTTGCCTACAACTCGGGGCGAACCAATGAGTTAACATTGGTCACCGAACTTATGTCTCCTGACTCAGATCCCATTGATCAGTTATACCCTATCCAGAGCCTTAGAATCGACTCTCGAACAATGCCGATGTTTGAAACGCTCCTTCGAGATAGTAGCAATGACACGATAAAAACGAAAATTATTTGGCGAGTTCGCAGTGAAGTCTTGAGCGGCAATCTAATCGTACGCGATGAAACTAGCTCTCTTCTTGAATCTTTTTTGGCGGATGAGACTGTCGATCCAGATATACGAAGAGCGTCGGAAATCACGCTGAGACAAGTTCGTGAAATGGAAACGAATGGAGAGCTTGCGATTCAGAACCTCGATGCCGATGTGGGTCGTGTTGTCGAGATTCCGGTCACTTCCTCCGAATCGATAGAAGGCGTTAAAGACATCGAAGAGGGTGCTTCACCCGAGCCGGTCATCGAAGAATCCGTGGCAATAGTTGACCCAGAAGAATCTCAGCACGAAGCGGTTGAAGTCGTTGAAGAATCCTCCCCCGCCTGGCCATGGATCGTCGGAGCCCTGATCCTCTTAACCGCTCTCGGACTCGTTCTTTTCCGCAAGAAATCCTCCCCCTGACTCGCCTCCGATCCTGGCCCGAATCCGCAACTCGAGGTCCGTCCCGACCGCCCCCCGCCCGTGCACCCCTTTTTGATCCTTGGGTGGCCTTCGCGTTTGGCCAAAGACTTTATTTCCAATTCCGCCTGTATTCTTCTTGCCAGTCACTGGAAGTGGGGAGAGCTTGATGGGGCTGGGGGAAGCTCGCTCGTGCGGGCTCTGCTGTTTTCGATTCGGCAACTTCTTTGCGTCGCCGCAATATTCCCTCCTCTCCGCGTCCGCAGGATTAGTCGAGTCGGAGTAGGAATTTATCGAGTCAACTCGCGGATTGCTGAGAGAACTTGCTCGGCGGAAATCGCGTCAAAGCATCGCGCCCATCGATCTTGGCGGGATTCTCCTTTTTGCGGCGGTAGGTCGGAAATGATCGTCCGCGCGCGAGGACCGATCGGGGCCCAGCGGGTAGGGGAATGGATGGGGTCGCATTGGCCCATGAGGCACACCAAAGGGGCTCCGACGGCTGCCGCCAAGTGGGCGGGTCCGCTGTCGCGGGATACGACCATGGCGGCTCCTTTGAGGAGCGAGGCGGTCTCGAGGAGAGAATCTTTTCCGCCGCGGTCTTCCCATTTGGAGTCGGGGATGCCGTGGGCAAGAAAGGCTTCTGCGGTGGCTGGGGAAGGCTCCGAGCCGATCAATATGAGATTCCAGTCGAATTCTTGGATCAGCTTTTCGGCAAGCTCCGCGTACTTTTGAGCCGACCATCGCGGCTTGTTTCCGAAGGCAGCGGGGTGGAATAAGGCGTATGGCTTCCGAGTGATCTCTCCCGCATCCTTTTGAAAATCTTCAACGTGAAGGAAAGGCTGAATCGGGTCGGGAAGCGCGCAGCCAATTTTTTGGAGGAGATCGAAATTGCAAACGGCTTCGTGCTTTTGGCCCAAGTGGCGGGTGTAGGGAATGCTCTCGTTGAGTGCGAATCGTCCGAGTTGCTTGCCGTATCCGAGTCGGCGAGGAATTTTTGCGGCGGCGGCGGCAAACTGAAGGTCGTTGTCGGGATGTAGAAAAACGATGCAGTCGGCGGGGTTGTTCCGAAAGTAGTCCCGCCACTCTCGGAAGCGATGGCGATGAAAGCCTTTGGCTCCGGCTCCGGGAGGGCAGGGGACGGCTTCGATCTCGGGGGTATTTGCGAAGAGCGGAACGAGCTCGGGTCGCACGAGAATCCGGATCGAGGCGTCGGGAAACGTTTTTCTCAACGGCCCAAAAGCCGCCGAGGTGAGGATGACGTCGCCGATACGATCGGTACGGGAAATGATGATCCGCTTCATCGCTGAGGGCCTTTCGGAGGAGGGCTTTGTGAGGAGAGAATCTTTTCCGCGAGCAGGCTCGTGTTGTTTTGCGAGAGGAAGTTTTCTTCGACCCATCGACGACCGGTCTCCGAAAGCTTCACTCGTTTGGGGTGATCTTCCCAGACTTCGAGAAGTTGGTCGGCCCAATCCGACGGGGTTTCTTCCTCGAATACCACTCCGGTTTCTTCGTGCGTGATCGCCTCCAGAACGCCTAGTGCCGGTCTCACCATCACGGGCAGACCGTGAGCGAGCGCCTCGGGAACGACGTTGGGCAGTCCATCCCGGTCTCCGTCCTTGGAAACGACGCCGGTGAAGACAAAGAGATCAGAGTTTTGGAAATAGGGTTCGACCTCAGGGCGGGGAAGGGCTCCGGTGAGCTGAATGAAGGAGCCGAGTTGTCGCTCGACGATCTTGCGCTGTAGTTCTTCGCGGAGAGGACCGTCTCCGATGATGATGGCGTTGAAGGGGACTCCTCGTTTCCGCAACTCGTCGCAGAGTTCGATAAACTCCGAATAGCCTTTTTTCGCGACGAGTCGCCCGATGGAGAGTAGCCTTACTTTTCCGGTCGCCGGACGGGGAGTTTGCCGGTCGGGCAATTCCTGTAATCCTCTCCGAATCAGGACAATCTTGTCGGGTGTCGCTCCCCGGGCGATGAGTTCCTGCTTCGAGGCTAGGGTGGAAGTGCGAATCCAAGAGGCGGCTCGAATCTTTTCGCGGAGAAGGCAGTCGCCCCCATCCTGAAAGAGGTCGTAGGCATGGGCGCCAAACGAAAAAGAAACTCCGGTCAGTTTGTGCAGGGTCAAGGCGGCGGTGGTGGGTGCGGTGGCCCAGATCGCGTGAATCCAGGCGGGGCGATTTTTCCGAACTTGATCGGCGAGGATCATCCCCATTCCCATTCCCAAGAGGGTCTCCTCCAGATTCAGGAAGGAACGGGGAAACCGGTGAAAGAACAATTGCAGGAGCGAGAGAAGTCCGGAAGGCTTGCGAAGCAGCCAGAACGGGATGCGCCCGAATAAGGTGAGCAACGCCAGAAGGGGGATCTTCTGCACGGGGAGGTCCGGTGCCTCACCGCCTTTCCAGATGGAGACAATCCGGAGGGGAAGGGTTTTGTGAAGGTGCCTCACTTCCCGCTCGACAAAAGTTTCCGATAGACGCGGAAACGTCGTGCAGAGGTAGAGAACCTCCGGTGCTTGCCCTTTTGTGTGCGCCTCCGATCGGAGGCCCAATCCCTCGGTTGGCTGGGGAGAGGAGCCCAACGCTCGTGTGGAACCGCCTCTCGAGCGGTTAGGAGGAATGAACGGAGGCGTGAGCCGAACCATTCACCTTGGCCGCTGCGGGCTCTTCACAAGGTTTCTCTTTTGCGCAGTCGAAGGCGAGAGCGATCTCCTCGGCAAAAGCGGCTTTTTCGTTTCCGACCGTGATCAATCCTTCGAAGATCGCGATGGGGCGACGGATCCGCTTCAGCTTCACTTCCATCGTGAAAAGGTCGCCAGGACGGCAAATCCGGTGGCAGCGAACTCCGTCGCAGCTCTTGAAAAAGACCGTTTCCGAAAATACGGAGGGGGGAACCTGCTTGCCTTCAGATTTGAGAAGGAAGAGGACCGCGAGCTGTCCGAGGGCTTCGATCATGATCGAGGCGGGGACAACCGGGTTGTTTTTAAAGTGTCCTTCCAAGAAGAATTCACCTCCGTCGACGCGATATTCGCCCTTGGCGGTTTCTTCTCCGACGGTGGCGCGGTTGAGGAAGAGGAATGGAGGCTGCTGCGGGAGAACCGAGGCAATCTCTTCGAACCCTAGGGAAGCGGCGCGCTTCGGTGTCGGGGATCCAGTTGCCTTACTGTCCATGTAGGCTTGGATGTCTTCGAAGGTGCGAAGTTCCCGCAATTCGTTGTTGTCGAACGAAATATTGAGCGTCTCTTCAACGAGGATGACAATTTCCATCATCGTCAGGGAGTCGATACCCAGATCCTCAAAGAGGCGGATGTCGGTCTTCCCTGAGTGGAGAAGAGGTTTGGCCTCGGGTTCGAGGAAGCGTTCAATGATCCCCGACACGATGACGGGTATCAATTTCGGATTTGAGTTCTCCCGATACTCGACTGCTGCCTCGAAGGTGCCTTCCGGGCACCGTTTGAGGGATTCTTTCAATTTGAGAGTATCTTCTGGAGATAAGGTTACTGTAGCCACTGTGGAAAAATTGATTCAAACGGCCTCCGAATGCGAACGAAATTCAGAGTCCTTTGGATAAAAAAGGTTAAGCCGAAGATTTTGTTTGAATGTCGAGAATTATTGAAGCTCCTAATGGTTCCTGCAATAGAAATATTTGCATGCGATTGGGGGGTAAGACTCCTATAGTCGTCATAACGTTCATGATTTTTTAATGAAAAAAGAAGAAAAGCCCGAAAAACCCGTAATTCTCACCTGTGCACAGCCTTCAGGAGTCCTGACTCTGGGCAATTATCTGGGGGCTCTTCGCAATTGGGCGACCCTTTTGGATGGTGCGGAATGTTTCTTTGGGATCGTGGACATGCACTCGATCACAGCAAAAAACGTTCCAGCGGAATTGCGAAAGAATTCTATCTCCTGCTTGGCTCAATACATTGCCTGTGGAATGGACCCGGAGAAGAGTCACCTCTTTATTCAGTCCCATGTCATTGGTCATGCGGAACTTGCGTGGGTTTTGAGCTGTCAGACGCCGATTGGGGATCTGCAGCGAATGACACAATTTAAGGAAAAGGCAGCTCGGCTCGGTTTTGCAGTCGCTGACACCGAGGAGGGGGATAGCCTCCGGTTTAGTCACGAAGGGGCCCGTGCCCAGGCCTCGGTGAATTCGGGGCTGCTTTTTTACCCGGTCTTGATGGCGGCGGATATTCTTCTCTACAACGCCGATCAGGTTCCGGTGGGGGAGGATCAGCGGCAGCACCTGGAGCTTTGCCGGGATTTGGCCCGTCGCTTCAACCACAATTACTCGGATACGTTTACTGTGCCCGATGCCCTGATTCCGAAAGAGGGGGCCCGCATTCGCTCCCTGCAGGACCCGGAAAAGAAGATGTCAAAATCGGACGACGATCCGCTCGCGACGATCTATCTCCTCGATCCTCCGAAGCTGATTCGGAAAAAAATCATGTCGGCGGTCACGGATTCGGATACCGAGATTCGCTTTGGGGACGACAAGCCAGGTGTTTCGAATCTCCTCCAGATTCTCGCGACCACCGGGGGTGAGTCCATTGAAGATCTGGTCCAATCCTTTGAAGGGAAGGGCTACGCGGATTTGAAGAGCGCGACCGCCGATTCGGTAATCGCTCTTCTCGAGCCGGTGCAAAAACGCTATGAAGAGTTGATGGCGGATAAATCGTATCTCGAATCGGTTCTCAAAGAAGGGGCAGAAGCCGCTCAAAAGCGGGCCTATAAGACACTCGCCAAAGTTTATCGGAAGGTCGGCTTTTATCCCCGGGCGCGGTAGAGGATGAGCGGACGATTTGAAAGCCGTTCTTTTCGTGCGGAGTCTTTGCCACCTTGGCGTTCTTGGGTCTCACGCCTTTCGGGCGTGGCCTGTTTTCTCTCGGCGGGTATGTCCGGGATCGCCATTTGGCGGGAACCCACGGCCCTGGGGGTCGTTGTCTTTGGGGTCTGCACGATTGCCGGAGCGATCCTGATCGCTCTTCCCGAGTATTTTCGTTATTACGCGGCTTTGAAGGAGACGCAGCCCCTGCCGGATCGGGTCGAGGAGGCGTTCGAAGAGACTTATGATAATCTACGGGAGATCCGGGACGCTTTGGAACGTCTGGGGGAGGTCGTCGCTGTCCAGGAAAAGGAATTGCAGGAGAAGCACGATTCTGCCCCGGGGTCAGCCGCGATTTCGGACGAGTGGAAGGAGGAAATTGAGGAGGCTGTGACTCGGTTGCGGTTGGATTGCGATTCGATCGAGGATCGCCTGCGGCCCATTCTTCCCGACGACGAGAAGAGTCCCTCCAGAACCCTGCCGGCAGGAATGTTGGCTCGCGCTTTGTCAGGGGCGGGAAAAGGAAAAGGGTTTCCCATTTCGAGGAACTCCGAGGAGAAGGATTGAGGCAAATGGACCGGATAGGCGTCGATTCACCAAATTCTCGGGACAACGATGGGCAATGATTTTCAGGCGGCTCGGCTCGCATCGGGCCTGGACGTTCGGGCGATTGCCGCAGTGGCCCGCAATCGGGTGATCGGGAGAGACGGGCAACTGCCCTGGAACCTTCCTGAAGACCGGCAATACTTGGAGGATTGCGTCCGCGGTGGCATCGTCATCGAGGGGCGGCGGTGCTATGAATCGCGAGGGAAGGCTTTCCCGGGAGCTGAGCGCACGGTCGTGTTGAGCAGCCGGGAAGATTGGTCTCCGGAGGACGCATCTGTGTGTTCTTCTCTGGAGGATGCCTATCAGCTTCTCCAAGGAGAGACTCGACCGGTATGGATTCTGGGAGGCGAGCGTCTCTACCACGAAAGTCTAACCCATTGGCGGCGGTTGTTCCTGACTTTGATTCACGAAGATTTTGAGGGGGATACTCTTTTTCCTGACTGGAAACAGCGCTTTGTGAAACAGATTCGTCGCAATGACTCACATCAGGGCGATTTGCGCTATTCCTTCCTTGTCCTCGCTCCGGTTGAGGATGAGAAGGAATGCGCACCATGAAGATTGTCCTGATTACGGAGACGTTTCCTCCCGAAGTGAACGGCGTCGCGATGACCAATCAGCGACTGGTTCGGGGTCTTTTGGCCAAGGGCCACGAGGTCGTTCTGGTCAAGCCGGGTAAGAAAAAGGAAGCCGGGGAGCAGGAATCCGGGTGGTCGGTGGTGCCGATCTTCGGCGTGCCGATCCCCAACTATCAGGGTTTGCGATTTGGTCTGCCGCGTCCCGGTAAGTTGAAAGGTCTCCTGCGGAGGGTGCAGCCTAGTGTTGTTCATGTTGCGACGGAGGGCCCCCTCGGTGTGTCGGCGATGCGGGCGGCGCGCAAGTTGGGGATTCCGGTCACTTCCACCTTCCATACGAATTTTCAGGACTATTGTGCGGATTATGGGTTTCCCTTCCTGGAGAAATGGGCGATGCGCTACCTGCGCTGGTTTCACAATTCCTGTGTCCTGACCACGGTTCCAGACCCCGGATTGATAGAGCGCCTGAGGACGAATGGGGTGAAGCACTTGGAATTGTTGGGGCGCGGTGCCGATACGGCTCTTTTTGCTCCGTCGCGCCGGGATGAAGGCCTTCGGCGGGAGTGGGGGGCCTCACCGGAAGATCCCGTTGCCATCTATGTCGGTCGCGCTGCAGCCGAAAAGAACATCCCGCTGGCGTTGGAGGCGTGGCAACGGGCCCGGGTAAAGTGTCCGGCCCTGAAGATGGTCGTGGTCGGTGATGGGCCAGTTCGCCGGAAATTGGCGAAGCGTTGGCCGGATGTTGTTTTTGCCGGGATGCGGTACGATGAAGATCTCGCCCGCCACTACGCGTCGGCGGATTTGTTCATTTTCGGAAGCACTTCTGAGACTTTTGGCAATGTTGTGATTGAGGCTTTGTCCAGTGGATTGGTCGTGCTGACCTACGACTACGCGGCCGGCCATCAGTTCATTGATTCGGGAGAGAATGGCTATCTTGCCCCCCTGGATGATCGGGAAGCCTTTTGCGGGCAGACTGTGGAGCTGGTCGAGGGCCGGGATGACTGGTCGAAGATCCGGGAAGAGGCTCGATCGACCGCGGAGTCCTATCCCTGGCAGAATACTATCGACCGATTTGAAGGAATGCTCGTCCGTGCGGCCCAAGGAGGAATTCCGGAAGAAGATTCCTTGAGCGCAGCGTATGCCACCCCTACGGTGGGGGAATGAAGGTATTTGTCTTCGGAGCGTCGGGCCTGGTGGGGTCGGCAATAGCCCGGGCCTGTGTAAGGCGCCGGATCGATACGTTTACGTTTGTCGGAAGCCGTGGATCCGGAGTGTCGGGTGTGGTTTCGGAGAGATCGGTCGATATTACGGATCGGGAAACCATCGAGCGGCTCATCTTGGAGGAGTGGCCGGATGTTGTCATCAACGCGGCCGCTGTCAGTAGCCCCGGCGATGTTGATCAGAATCCGGCTCTGGCGGAGAAGATCAACGTGGCTTTCCCCCGTCAGTTGGCCATGTTGACGCGCCACCTCGGCGCCCAGTTTATTCACTTTTCGACCGATATGGTTTTCGATGGCGATGTCGGAGGATATCGCTCCACTGCTACCCCGAATCCACTCAGCCTCTACGGCCAGCTGAAATTGATGGCGGAGCGTGAGATCTTAAAGTTTAACGACGAGCGCCCAGTCGTTCTCAGAATCACTATCGTCAACGGCAATAGCGTGAGCGGACAGCGTAGTGTCCACGAAAAGTTGCTGGGGATGGTGGCTGCAGGCGAAAAGCCTCGGCTTTTTACCGATGAAATTCGGCAGCCATGTTCCGCGAGCAATGTTGCCGAGGTCGCGGTCGAACTCGCGGAGCGTAACGATCTTCATGGGATCTTTCACTGGGCGGGAAGCGATCCTGTGTCCCGTGCCGATCTGGGACGAGCGGTGATGAGGCGTTTTGGACTCTCGGAAGATCATATAGAGGCGGTCGAGGCCGCTTCTTTGGAAGGGAATAGCAAACGTCCGGCGAATCTAACCCTGGAACTCGAGCCCTTGGCAGGGAAATTGAAGACCCAGCCCGCCTCCTTGGCGGCTCAAATGGAAGAACTTCAGCCTCCTGCTCACCTCTATCGCTGGATTCGCGAGAACGGGAAGCTCTGATATAGTTTTTTCAGATTGCGGATGGGTAAATATCCGCAATGGTCCGCCATCCCTCTCGAACGCTTCCACAGGTTTGGAAGGGCCGGGCTCATTGTGCAGCGGGCATCGGTGCTGAAGGTTGGATGGGTTCCTGATCGCTTGGTGACATCTCTGGATGGAGGGAGAGCTGCGGATTTCTCGATAAAGGACCATTCTGAAAAGAGCGCGGGGAAAAGCTTTCTGTTGGAGCGCGGAATTCATTCCGCCCCGATCGAGTGGCCGCGAAAGGAGTGTGCTTTCTCGAAATGGTTGGCAAGGCGGAGAGGGGCCGTGGGAGCTAGAATGAACTTTGTTCACCATAATGCGACATCCCGAAGAGGTCTCGTAGAAGAGATCTGTCTCGAGGGGTCCCAATCATAGTGGGACTCAAAATCCCAACCTATTCAGTGGGACACTTGAGTATCGCTGCAGGCGCGTGGAGTTCATGGGGCAGTCGTAGCCGATTCGTAGGATAATCACGGAAAGGAGGGTGGGGGCGCGGTGCTTCAGCCCGCGTTTCCGATAGGTGTTTCCGGTATGTTTTGTACCTATGCAGGCAGGCTCAATCGCTGCGCTTCCGGAAGCTTGAAGAAAGTGGGTTCGTCTCGTTCCAAAAAACTCCCGCCCTAAAAATGTACACTCAAGGCACTCTTTTGAGGGCGACCGGAATTGACACCGAGGGGAGGCTCTCCGAGAATCCTTGGAATTTGGGTAAAAAAGAGGGGCGCGGTCTACCCCAAAACCGCGCCCCATTTAGCTTTCTGCTTTATTGTTACCCCAATCTCCCTTTACGGGAGAAAGTTTTAAACTTGTTATGATGCAGAGAATGCTGATCCCGGTTGTTGATGCAAGAGAAAAAATCCAAAAAAATCATTTTTTTTCGAAAACCGGGAAAAGACCCTTTGAATCAGGGCTTTCTGCTGGTTGACAGGGGGAGGCTTTTGGCCGATTTTTTGTGCAATGGAGCAGCAGCCGCACGATTCGAAGACCGATCCGAAGATTTTCCTCACGAAAATCATCGGAGGGAAGGTGTTTACTTCGGTAGTAGATAAGGCCGATGCGGAGGATTCTATCCTCAAGGCCCCGGGGTATTCCCTGATTGCGGATGGAGAGAACTTGGGCCGGGTGAAGAATCGGATCACGATTGAGTGTCCGGCCTGTGGATGCTCGAAGGAGAAGTTTGAGGAGACGGGCCGTTTCGGATGCCCGGAGTGTTATAAGGCATTTGGCCCATTTTTGTCTCCAGTCTTGCGGAAAATGCATAAAGGGCTGCGACACGTCGGGAAGATACCACGGCGTCGGCTGAGTCCTCCGGTCATTGAGGAGCGGGTTCGCCTGCTGACTCTCGACCTCGAACAGGCCGTAAAGATTGAAAATTACGAGGGTGCCGCGGAATTGCGGGACGAAATCCGATCCTTGCAGTCACTCTTGAACTCGGATTCGTGAATCGAGGTATTCGCACCGCGATCCTTTTGGCGATCGCCTTCGTTTTAGCTTTCGCAGCCCTGATTCTGTGGATGCCGGAGTCGTTTATGCACGATGCAATCCGGATCGGGAAAGATCTTTGGAGTCAACTGGGCGATCACCCAGTTCTCTTATACTCTCTCATTGTGGTCCTCCCGGCATTTCCTATCCCGCAGACTCCGTTTCTGATATTGGCCGGGATGGTGTTCTCGGAGGCGCTGGGGGAAGGCTTCGGTGCCGCGGTCGCCGCCAGCGCGGTGGCCCTCAATATTCTCTGGTCCTATTTCCTCACCGTGGGGCCCCTTCATTCCCTCGCTGAGAAGATTCTCGCCCGTTTTGAATACAGTGTGCCGAAAATTCCGCCCGAGGATCATTTGAAATTTTCCTTTCTGGTCCGGGTGACCCCGGTTTTCCCTCTCTGCGTGCAGAACTACCTTTTGGGGCTATTAAAGGTGCCCCTCGCCAAATACTTATTGGCGAGCTGGACGACTCAGGTTCCGTTGGCTTTTGCCGTCGCTCTCACTGCCGGAGCGATTCTGGAAGGAAATCTGGCGGTGGTCCTGGTCGCGGTCGCGGTTCTCCTTTTCCTCGTGATTGGTCTCAAGTGGGTGCGCCGTCGGTTGCGGAAAGACCCGGAACTGGAAGGGCTCGACGAAGAAATGGGAGTCGAAGATCACTCGAGCCAGCCCCTGGAATCATGAGCCGTGGACCGGAGAGCGCAATCGGCGTAACCGAGTTGACCCGTTCCCTGAAACGAGTGATCGAGGATGGGTTTCCGGCGGTTTGGGTTCGTGGGGAGATTTCCAATCTGCGGAAACAGCCGAGTGGGCATTGTTATTTTTCCCTGAAGGATTCGGGGAGTCAGATTTCGGCGGTTCTCTTCCGCGGGAATGCCTTGCGGGTGGAATGCGAACCGGGCGATGGGCGTCAGGTCTTGGCCTTTGGGGAACTTTCGGTCTACGAGCCGCGGGGGACCTACCAGATCATCATCCGTGAAATGATCGAGGACGGGATTGGCCGACTGCAGCGGGAGTTCGAGCGCCTGAAGGAAAAAATGCGGCGCGAGGGGTTGTTTGACGATTCACGGAAAAAGGCGCTTCCGGCGCTGCCCTTGAAGGTCGGCGTTGTGACCTCGGCCAGTGGAGCTGCCATTCGCGACATGATCAGTGTTTTCCGCCGGATGGACTGGCCGGGCAGTCTCCGGATTTTCCCCTCATCCGTGCAAGGGTCAGCGGCGATTCCCTCTCTGGTCCGGCAGATCGAGCGGGCGGGGCAGATGAAGGATCTCGATCTCCTCGTGGTCGCCCGGGGAGGGGGGAGTCTCGAGGATCTCTGGTGCTTTAATGATGAGAAAGTGGCGCGAGCCTTGGGGGATTGCCCGATTCCGACGATTTCAGCCATTGGACACGAAACCGATGTGGTCTTGACCGATTTTATTGCCGATCTCCGTAAAGAAACCCCGACAGGGGCAGCCGAGTGGATCAGTAGCGTTGTCGCCCGGGTCGTTCGCGATCTTGAGGCGACGGGAGTCGATTTGGTCCGGGCGGGGAGAGAATTGTTGCGATCCCGGTTGGCCGACCTGGAACAAATCCGAACCCGAACGGTGGCGAGGCCGTTTCTCAGGCAAATTGAAAGCAACTCCCAGAGACTCGACGAATGGCGGGACCGGATTCTCCGGACGGTCGAGCAGGGATTTGCCCAGAAGTGGAATGAGAAGGATCAGTTGAAGAACCGCCTGAAATTGCGAAGCCCCGACCGAATGCTAGCCCTGCGGAAGACGGATTTCGCAACGATCCGGAAGCGGCTGCAGCTGGTGGTGGATCGGAGGGCCAAGGAGAAGAAGGAAAAGGTGGAACACCTGATCCCAGCTCTCCGTGCCGGCGGTTTGGATCATACCCTTCGTCGGGGATTTGCAGTGGTCCGGGACGAAAAAGGTGAACCGCACAAGAAAGCGGCGGATTGGAAGGTCGGGGATACGCTCTCGATCCAGTTCCAGGATGGTCGGGTCGAGGCCCGAGCAGAAAAGATCGATCCGAAGGCGAAATAGCTTTCGGAGAATGGTTCGTAATTCCGCGCTTGCCCTCGTCCCGTTTGATCGTTGGTTCAAGGCATGGCTTTGGATCGCTTAAAAGGTATCAAAGATCAATACGATGTGATCGTCATTGGTAGCGGGCTCGGTGGGCTCACTGCCGCGAACACGCTGGCAAAGGCGGGACGGGCGGTATTGGTCTTGGAGCATCATTACCAGCTCGGTGGGCTGGCCACATGGTTTAAGCGGCCCCGCGGGCATATTTTCGATATCTCCCTGCACGGATTTCCTTTCGGCATGCTCAAATCCTGCCGGAAGTATTGGACCAAGGAAATTGCCGATTCGATCGTTCAGTTGAAGGACGTCCGCTTCATCAATCCTCAGTTTGATGTTTGGACGACTTTTGATCGTCAGGATTTTAGCCGGATTCTTGAGGAGGAATTCAAGGTGCCCCGGGCCACCGTTGAAGCCTTCTTCGAACACCTTCGTGCGATGAACTACTACGACCGGGATAATCGCACCACCGGCGAAATGTTCGAGGAATTTTTCCCCGGTCGGTCGGATGTGAAGCGACTCCTCATGGAGCCCATCGCATATGCCAATGGTTCTTCGGAAAATGATCCCGCGATTACCTTTGGCATTGTCTTCTCGAATTTCATGAGCAAAGGCGTCTTCACCTTCCAAGGAGGAACGGACGTCTTGGTCGGGAAGATGGAAGAAGAATTGAAGGCCAACGGCGTCGACATCCGGAAAAAGGTCCTCGTGGAAAAAATCGAAGTCGAGGAGGTCGACGGACTTCCGCAGGTGAGGGGAGTGACGGCCAACGGTAGATTCATCCCCGCCAAAGCAGTGGTTTCCAATGCCAACGTAAAGAACACGACCCAACGGTTGGTCGGAACTGAACACCTCGATCCCGAATACGCCAAAGCCGTGGATGCCGTACGGGTTAACACCAGCTCTTGCCAAGTCTACATGGGGCTCCGCAAAGGTGAGTCGATCGAGAACATCGGTGACCTGGTCTTCACTTCGGCCGCAGAAAAATTCTCAAGCGACGAGTTGACCGACCTCCACACCACCAGCCGGACCTTTTCCGTCTACTACCCGGACATGCGCCCGCACCTGGACCCTCCTCGCTACTCGGTAGTCGCCTCACTCAATGCCAAATGGTCAGACTGGGCCGACCTCGACGACGAAAGTTACGAACGGGAGAAAACGAGACTCTGCGAAGAATCCATTCAATCCCTGGAAACCTACCTCCCGGGAATCCGCCAAAAACTCGACCACGTAGAAGCCGCCACCCCCCGCACGGTCAATCACTATACCCGACACATCGGCGGAACCTCCTTCGGCACCAAATTCGAAGGTCTCCAAGTCTCCATGGACCTCCCCGAAAAAGTCCCCGGTCTCTATCACGCCGGGAGTGTAGGCATCATCATGTCCGGTTGGCTGGGAACAATCAATTACGGGGTCATCGTCTCCAGTAAAGTCGACCGCTTCCTCGGATAGAACTAAGTGACACGAAGTCTATGCCAGAAGCTAAATAGGATAAAATAGGGGTCAGGGTTAAAATGATTGACTGACTGATTCGAATCCTATCTTTTTGAGGTATGAGGCGTAGGAGACAGGTTGAGCAGGAGGGTGCGAATGGGTACTATCACTTGATGAGCCGGACCGTGAATGGGGAGGCTCTCTTTGGGGATCGGGAGAGAGAGGTTCTTCGGAAGATGATTTGGCAGGTCGCTGAGTTTTCCGGTGTTCGAGTGGTGACTTATGCGGTCATGAAAAATCATTTTCATCTCTTAGTTGAGGTTTCTGGGGTGGAGAGCGCGATTTCTGATAAAGAATTGGTTCGTCGTTACCAGATTCTCTATCCCGGGCCCACCCCTTGGCAGGGGATGTCACCGGAGGTTTTTCGGTCTCATTTGGCCGAGGGCACGCGAGAAGGGCAAGATATGAGGGCGTCGTTGATTCGCCGGATGAATGATGTTTCGGAAATGATGAAGACCCTGAAGCAGCGGTTTTCGCTCTGGTATAATCGTTCTCATGAGAGGTTTGGACCGCTCTGGTCGGATCGGTTTAAGAGCGTCCTGGTCGAGGGAGATCGTTGGGCTCTGCGAACGGTTGCAGCCTACATTGATTTAAATGCGGTGCGTGCGGGGCTGGTCGAGGATCCGAAAGATTATCGATTTTGTGGATATGGCGAGGCGATTGGAGGCGGGAAGCTGGCTCGCCAAGGTCTTGCGGTGATTGAGAAGGATCTCGCTGGGTATCGGCAGACGCTTTACGGTGCCGGATCGGAAGAGAGGTTGGACAAAGTTTCGATCAGTCGAGAGGAAGCCTTGCGGGTTCTGGAGGAGGAGAAGGGGAAGCTGCCTTTGGCCGTGGTTCTTCGCTGCCGGGTGCGTTATTTTACCGATGGCATGATTCTGGGTTCGCCGGATTTTGTGGAGCGGCAGCTGAAGCATAGTCCGGATGATCGGAAGAGGGCGCGAAAGCCCCATGCGATGAAGGGGGCAGAATGGTCAGGATTGTCGGTCGGCACGGGGTTGCGGAAGAATCTGTTCGGATAGAGTTTGGCAGGTCAGGAGCTCTTCGAGATCTGGGATTCCGGCGTTGCCGTCTCGATGCCGATCCGATTCTGTCTTCTTGGATGGATGAACCAGTGGGAAGCGAAGTAGCGAGTATGCAGGGCGGTCGCCGCTTTGAGGTGACGACTCAGGAAAATGTTCGTTTGGATCGCTGGTTGTCTGGTCAATTACCCGGTTTTTCCCGGTCCCGATGGCAGAAAGCGATTCGTAGTGGCGAGGTGAAGGTCGACGGTCAAAAGGTATCCCCACGGGAGATGCTTTCTACGGGCCGGATTGTCGAGATTGCCGCAAGCGCGCTTTCTATGGAAGATGACTCGGAGCATCCTCCCGAGCCTCAGCGTTTACCATTGGACGTGCTTTGGGAAGACGACGATATTTTGGTTATCAACAAGGCCCCAGGGATGGTGGTGCATCCGGGCAATGGTTGTCGGGATGGCACGGTGGCCAATGCCGCGTTGGCCCACTGTGGCTCCTTGCCGAATCTTGGAGATCCTCTGAGACCCGGGATTGTTCATCGCTTGGACAAGGAAACTTCGGGGGTGTTGATCCTGGCGAAGTCGGTTCGTGGTGGGGCCGGACTCTTCGAGCAGTTCAAGGAGCGCAATCTTGAAAAAGAGTATCTGGCAGTCATCCAAGGAGTCCCGCTGGATGATGAAGGAACCTGTGAAGGGAAAATTGGGAGGCACCCCGTGCGTCGAACGCGGATGGCCGTCACCGAGGATGGTCGACCTGCCGTTTCCCACTGGACGGTCATGGGTGCTTCGATGGCCGATAATTGGGCCTGCGTCCGAGTGAAAATCGAGACGGGTCGTACCCATCAAATTCGGGTTCATCTTTCCGAAGCGGGTTTTCCTCTCGTTGGAGATCCCTTATACGGGTATCGTAAGAATCGATCCGGTGGATTGTCACGAAAGGCGGAACGAGTTCTCCTTCACGCAGCCCGATTGACTTTTCATCATCCGGTCGACGAGCGGAAACTCACAGTGGAAGCGTCGATCCCGATGGACATGCAGCCCTTCTGGGAGGAGGTCTGTGGAGGATAGTTCCGAGATTATTGCCACAATCGCCCATTCCAGGCGGTTTTCGTGGGATCCATATTCTCGAAGCGAATGTAGGTGGTCGGGGGGGGCGAACCAATCAGCCTCTCCAGCATTTTGGACAAAGGGGGAGTGAGGCTTTTGATTTGCTCGCGACTGATATCTGGACTGGATAGGGTGACGAGTGTCGATGGCCCAGTTTGATTCCCCAGTGCGATTTGAGAATAGCAGTAGACGATTTGGATAAACGAGCTGTTGCGGTTGAGCGTTTTCGAGAGTAACTCGGTAACCTTGATTGAGAATTCAGCAAAGCTGGTCTCATCTTGGGGAATATTGCTATGGATATGGAGAATCGACATCTCTCAAAAGTAAGTAATTTGTAATCATTTTGTTAATTTATGGACGATGACTCAAACTTAAAATCTGACGAAAATGCATCGCCGGAGAAGAAGGGGATTCCGCTGCGTTGGATTCTCTATGCAATTCTGACCTATGCCTTCTTTCAGACTCTTTACATCTGGTGGCAGGTGAGAGGTGCGTGAGGGAGATCCCAGCTTCATTCCGGCCGGAGGGGCGCTGTACTTGCACGTCCCGTTCTGCTCGTCGATCTGTGATTTCTGTGCCTTTGACAAGGCTCTTCCCTCTCCGGGAGATTGGGATCTGTATCGAGACAGTCTGAGCCGGGAGTGGGAATCGGTCCAGTTCGAGGGAGGAATGAGTAGTGCCTTCTGGGGCGGGGGCACTCCTGGGCTTTTAAAGGCTTCGGACATTCGGAAGATTGGGGCGAAGTTCCAGGAAGTCCTCGAACCGGGGGCGGAGTGGACGGTTGAGCTTACCCCCCTTTGTCCAACTGCGGAAAAACTCGCAGCTTGGCGGGAAGTAGGGGTTAACCGGCTCTCTCTCGGAGTTCAGTCCTTTTCGCCGCGATTGTTGGAGGCCATGGGACGCCCGTATTCGACCGAAAAGATTCCCCAGATCGTCGAGAAGATCCGGTCGGCCGGATTTCGAAAGCTGAATATCGACCTGATTATCGCATTCCCTGGTCAAACGCGGGAAGAATTGCAGATGGATCTCGAGAGAACGGTTTCTCTGCAGCCCGATCATATCTCGGTCTACTGTCTTACCTTGGAGGAGGATACAGCCCTTTATACTCGATTGACGCGATCGGGGCACAGGCCGGATGCCGAGGAAGAGGCGGAGCTTTACGAAATGGCTTGGGGATTTTTGGAGGAAAAAGGTTACGCTCAGTACGAGGTGTCGAATTTCGCCCGAGAAGGTTCTCAGTGTGAGCACCATCTAAATGTCTGGAGGATGGGAAATTGGCGTGGATTTGGACCTTCGGCAGCGTCTCAGCTCGGGGAGTATCGATTCCACAATCCTCACGAACTCCAGCGGTGGGCCGATTTTGTTCCCTGCGACAAAATGGAGGACTACCCTGGAAGGCAGCGAACGGTGGGAGACGACCGGGTTCGCGAGAGAATCGTATTCGGGTTGAGGATGAATGAAGGAATTCCTTCGCAGGCGATTGAAGCGCTCTCAGAGGAAGGTCAGCAGTCGCTGAAAATTTTTCTGCAGCAGATTGAAAACGAGGGGTATTTGAACCGTTCTGGAGGACGGATTTCGCTGACTTTGGCGGGTCGTCTTGTCGCGGATGAAATTTCTCGTTGGATACTCTCCTAACTTTTACTTGCACGCGACTTTAGGAGGGGGTAAAGCCTGAAAGTAGTTTATGAACCGCCTTTCTTTTTTGTTCCCCGTTTTTGGGATAATTTTGCTGATAACCGGTTGCGGTGTCACAGTTGAAAATCTCACTCCGGCTCGTGTTCCTCAAAACCCATCGGGAATCTACACGATTACCATGCAAGCCGAAGCGAAGGGGGGCGCGGTGCGCAAGAGCACTCTTCAAGGGAATATTGTTATCGATGGGGAAACCCTCCCCATGGAGCGCAATCCGGCGGACCCGAACCTCTTCGATTTTGATTACGTAATGCCGGACGACCAATCCGAGGCAGCCTTCTACTTCATCTTGAACTACAACGTTCTCGGTGGCTCCAAAGAAAAACCGAAGCAATCGATTTCCAAGCTCTACACCTTCCAGCTCGTAAACAAATACGTGATTCAATTGCAGGTAGACCGAGCTCCTGTGGGTCGACCTGTTACGGTTTTGGGCCGTCGTTTCTTCCGGTCGGACAAAATTGTCATCGGGGGTGTCGAAGCGGAAACTCGTTTTAAGTCGGACAACGAAATCGAATTCTTGGTTCCTCCGCTTCCAGCGGGTGAATCCTATTTCGTGCAGTTGCAGACCGATGGACGTATGGTCCCGATTGGGAACTTCATGATCGACCTCTCCCTCCTGAAGGTTGCGCCGAAGAGTCTGGCCTTTGCATCCGGGGAAACGGCCGTTCTCGTCTTCTCGGTGGACTTTGATGCACCTGCTGGTGGTTTGGCCGTCCGTATCACGACCGATATTCCTCAGTCGGTGATCATGCCTGAAGTCATCATCCCCGGAGGCAGCCGTTCGGTGAGCGTCGCTATCGAGGGTGGACGTCCGGGGCAAGGGGCACTGTTTGCAGACGTGCCGGGCATGAAGGAAGTTACGATCCCGATTTCGGTCACCGAGTAATCGGAGACCGGATGCGGGCCTCCGTCCGGGGGCGAGTAGACCTTTTCTTCACTAGCGGCTCGGCCGCAGGGGAAGGAGTTCAGGCTTAGTGAAAATCCTCTAGCGTCGGATCTGGAAAGATCCGAGAGAGGATTCGCAGGGGTGGGATTGCTGCTGGGTATCCCGAATATAATCGGAGAGTCGTTCACCCACCGCTTCGACGAATTCCTTTGTTTCGGTGGGATCTCCTTGGGCAAGTAGATGGACTCGGCCATCGGAAAGATTTTCGACGAATCCGGTGACCTCGTATCCTTTCGCGACCTTGAGCGTCTCGTAGCGGAAGCCGACTCCTTGGACCAACCCGGAGAACCATACCTCGGTCTCTATCTTTTGTTCAGACATGACTCCATGATTTGTCCGGAATCCGACTCTGAGACCAGCGAATCTTTTGAAATTAGGAAAATAGGGGTCAGGGATAAAATAATTGACTTGGTGGAATGGTCATATGGATCGAGAAGGGGAACTTTTCGCGAGGATTAGGAGGGGTGAAAACCGAAGCATTTTGCGTTTTGGTCGTGCGGGCATCTGAGAATAAGAGATACAAGATATAGTGTTATTAAGCAGCTAGATTTCTATATCTGGTGGTTTTGACGCCAATTCATCTTATTTTAGCCCTTTTCTATGAAGACAAAAGCATCACAAGATTCCTCACAAACTCCGTACCACACGGCTCTTAGCGTCGATCGCTATTTCTCCTCGGAAGACTGTCACCCCTACGACGAAATAAAATGGGATTCCCGCGAAGCGGTCATCACCGGAGATCGGGGGGAGGAGATCTTCAAACAAGCGGGAATCGAGGTTCCGGCTGAGTTTTCCGACCTGGCGACGAAGATTCTCGCCTCCAAGTATTTCTACGGAGATATCGACATGGGTCGGGATCCTTCGGCAGGAGGACGGGAATCGTCCCTGAAACAGGTTCTGGACCGGGTCTGCGGGACGATCGCTCAATGGGGGCGCGAGGATGGCTATTTTGCTGACGAGAAGGCTACGCGGGTTTTCCGGGAGGAATTGACGGCTCTCTGCGTCACGCAGAAGGGTGCCTTCAATTCTCCGGTATGGTTCAACCTCGGTCTCTACCAAGCGTATGGGATCGGAAAGGATTCGGCGAAGGGCAATTTTTACTGGAATCCCGAGTTGGAGGCCGTAGCACGGGCCGAGAGTCAGTATGAGTATCCGCAGTGTTCGGCCTGCTTTATCCAGAAAGTGGATGATAATCTTGAGTCGATCATGGATCTGGCTCGCGCCGAAGCGATGCTCTTCAAGTTCGGCAGTGGAAGTGGCACCGACCTCTCCTCCATCCGTTCGAGTCGGGAAAAGCTCTCCGGCGGGGGCCATCCGAGCGGGCCACTCAGTTTCCTCGCGGTCTACGATTCGGTGGCCGGGGTGGTCAAAAGTGGGGGAAAGACCCGGCGTGCGGCTAAGATGAACGTCCTCAAGGACTGGCATCCGGATGTTGAGGAGTTCATCGACGCAAAGATGAATGAGGAAAAGAAGGCCTGGGCGTTAATCGAGCAGGGCTACGATCCAAGTTTCAACGGCGAAGCCTACGGATCGATTCGTTTCCAGAACGAGAACCTCTCGATCCGCGTCTCGGACGATTTCATGAAGGCCGCCAGTGGGGAATCGGAGCCGACTTGGTGGACGAAGCGGGTTTCGGACGGATCCAAATGTGAGAAAAAGGACGCCAAAGCCCTTTTCCGAAAGATTGCCGAAGGGACTCACCTCTGCGGCGACCCCGGCCTCCAGTTCGACGATAGCATTGACCGTTGGCATACTTGCAAGGGTTCCGGGCGACAGAATTGCACCAACCCGTGCAGCGAGTATCTCTTTCTCGACAATTCCGCCTGCAATCTGGCGAGCATCAACCTGATGAAGTTCATGAAGGATGGAGAGTTCGACGCTGAGTCCTTCGCACGAGCCTGCCGGATCTTCATCATCGCTCAGGATATCATCGTCGATCGCTCCTCCTATCCGACGGAAGGTATTGCCTACAACTCCCATTGGTTCCGCACCCTCGGGCTCGGATATGCCAATCTCGGGGGTCTGTTGATGAGCCTCGGATTGCCTTACGACAGTGAAGAAGGTCGTGCTTACGCGGCGGGCATCACCGCCGTGATGACCGGAGCCGCCTATAAGGTCTCCACGGAAATTGCCCGGGCAAAGAGTCCCTTTGCCGGATACCACGATGCTCGTCATTACGGAGTCCCAAATCCGCCGATGGCCGATAATGTGGAATCGATGCAGGAGGTGATCGAGATGCACCGTAGTCATGCGGCGTCAATCTCTCCCCGTTGCCCGAAATCGATCTCCGAATTTGCGGTCGACCTCTGGGATGAGGTTAGCCGGGAAGGGGCAGAAGTGGGCTATCGAAACGCCCAAGTCACCGTTCTGGCTCCAACCGGAACCATTGGCTTCCTGATGGATTGCGATACGACCGGAATCGAGCCAGCGATCGGATTGGTGGCCTACAAGCAATTGGCCGGCGGAGGGATGTTGACCTTGCCGATTCAGACGGTCCCCAAGGCGTTGAACAAGCTTGGCTACGACGAACCTGCAATCGAACGGGTTCGCGATTACATCAAAGAGTATGGAACCGTAGAGCCGATTCAGAAAGAAGGAGAAACCCTCGAGAGTGGCATCCGCTCAGAGCATTTGCCGGTTTTTGACACGGCTTTTCGTTCGGGGCTTGGGGAAAGGTCGCTCTCTTGGCGTTCGCACATTCGGATGATGTCAGCGGTTCAACCTTTCCTCAGTGGGGGGATTTCCAAGACGGTGAATATGCCGAACCAGGCAAACATCGACGATATTCGCGACGCTTACATTGATGCTTGGAAAATGGGCATCAAGGGCGTGGCGATCTATCGTGATGGGTCGAAGAGGAGTGCCCCGATCCAGACTCGGAAAGAGGAGGTGAAGGAAGAAAAGGCGGTCCAGATCGTCACTGAACCGTATCGTCGCCGTTTGCCGGATACGCGGGAAGCCGTGACTCACAAGTTCAGCATCGGTGGTTCCGAGGGGTATTTGACCGTTGGCAAATTTGAGGATGGCAATCCGGGAGAAGTCTTCCTGCAAATGTCGAAGGCCGGAAGTACGGTTAATGGCTTGATGGACACGATTGGGATCCTCCTCTCTCTCTGTCTGCAATATGGCGTGCCGCTGGAGACGCTCGTTCGCAAGTTCTCCCACGTTCGCTTTGAGCCGGAGGGCATGAGCAAGAATCGCGATATTCCCATGGCCAAGAGTGTGATCGATTATCTCGGTCGCTGGCTCGGCATGGAGTTCGTTGACGGCTACCGTGCGAAGATGTCTCCAGTCGCTGCCGAGGAGGAGCGACTCGCAAACGATCAAGTGATCGATTCAGCGCAAGAGGATTCTGAGCCCAGTCGCCAGCAACTGGAGTTGTTGACGGAGAGTGAGGGAAATCTCACCTGTCCTGAGTGCGGAAGCCACCGGGTGAAGGTGACGGGCACCTGCGCGTGCTGCCTCAATTGTGGCACCTCTTTGGGGTGTTCCTGAGCGGATCGTTGTCAGGAGATCTGTAGAAATGGCTATCGCCATTCCTCTCCGAGTGTGATCTGGAGCGGAAGCGCGATAGCGATTTCGAGGGATTACTGAGGAGTTCGTGCTTTGGCAGGAGACTGTAGAAATGGCTATCGCCATTCCTCTCCGAGTGTGATTTGGAGCGGAAGTGCGATAGTGATTTCGAGGGATTTCTGGGGAGTTCGCGCTTCGGTTGGGGACTGTAGAAATGGCTGTCGCCATTCCTCTCCGGGTGGGAATTGGAGCGGAATCGCGATAGCTATTTCGATGGATTTCTGGGAAGTTTGCGCTTTGGTCAGGAGATCTGTAGAAATGGCTATCGCCATTCCTCTCCGAGTGTTAATCGGAGCGGAAGCGCGATAGCGATTTCGGGAGATTTCTGAGGAGTTCGCGCTTTGGCAGGGGACTATAGAAATGGCTATCGCCAATCCTCTTCGCGACATGATCTGGAGCGGTTGACTGGATCGTATTCTGCGGTGATTCTTGCGGGGTGAGTGAAACCTATGACGCGATTATCGTTGGAGGCGGGCATAATGGCCTGATTACGGCGGGTTATCTGGTGAAGGCCGGATGGAATGTGGCGGTTTTTGAGCGTCGTCCGATTATCGGAGGAGCGGTTTGCACGGAGGAGGACCGGATCCCCGGCTACAAGATCGACGTCGGTAGTTCGGCCCACATTATGATTCACCAAACGCCCGTCTTGGGCGATTTGGGGTTGGAGCGGTTTGGGCTGGAGTATTTGGAGATGGATCCATGGGGATACGCTCCGTCGCCGAATGGCGGGCCGGCGATTCGTTTCTACAAGGATCTCGAAAAAACTTGTGAGAGCATCGCTGCGGTCAGCCCGTCGGATGCGGAGGCTTATCGAAAGTTTGCCGATGCCTGGAAGGGGATCAATGAGGGGGCCTTGCGGGCTTTTCTGGGAGAGCCAAGCCCATGGAAGCTGTTCAAAGCTTTCTTCGGTCGCTCGATCAAGGGATGTGGACGTATCGAAATGTTGCGGAAGATATTTGGTCCATACGGTCAGCTGGTGGAGGAGACTTTCGAGAATGAACAGTTGAAGACGGCGATCCTCTGGCTGGCCGCGCAGTCGGGACCTCCCCCGGGGGAAATCGCCAGTGGTAATTTCGCCGGTTGGCACGCGATGTATCACCAGAGCGGGATGAAGCGAGCGAAAGGCGGAAGTGGTGCGCTGACGCAGGCCCTGAAGAAGATGATTCTCGCGGGCGGCGGCACGGTCCGCGAGGACGCGCCGGTGCGCCGGATTCTGACGGATGCGAGCGGCAAAAAGACCACGGGGGTGGAATTGGAGTCGGGAGAGCAGTTCGAGGCGAAGACGGTTGTCGCTGCCTGTCACATCAAGACGACGGTGGAGACTCTCCTCGCCGACGCGCCTCTACCCGAAAGGATTCGCAAAGGCGTGGCGAAGCTGCGGATTGGCAATGGATTCGGCATGATTGTGCGATGTGCGATGAGCGGATTGCCGGAATATGCCGGAGAACCACTGAACGGGGGAGCCGGGGATTGTCACCACGGGCTCCAGTTGCTTTGCGGTTCACGGGAGGAGATCGACGATGCCTATGGGGACTTCATGCGGGGGAGACCTCCTGAAAATCCAGTGCCACTGGCGATGACTTTTTCAGCACTCGATCCGACTCTCGCCCCGGAGGGAAAGCACGTCCTCTTCGTTTGGGGGCAGTATCATCCCTATGAACTGCGCAATGGGGAGAACTGGGACGACATCGCGGAGCGCGAGGCGGACAAGCTACTTGCGGCAGTGGACCGCTACGCTCCAGGCACCTCGGAGAAAGTGATTGATCGATACATCCAGACTCCTTTGGAGATCGAGAGACTCCACGGTCACCATCGGGGAAATGTCATGCACTTGGAGATGAGTTTGGACCAAATGTTTTTCTTCCGCCCACTCCCTGAGCTCTCGCGGTATCGTGTCCCGTCAGTAGACGGTCTTTATCTGACGGGTGCCAGCACCCACCCCGGAGGGGGAGTTTGGGGCGCTTCAGGACACAATACGGCGAAGGTAATGTTGAACCGCAAAGGACGCTAATCGGGTCGGCGGAGGGTGGAGCAGCAGTTGCATTTTGGCCACGGGTCGGCTTTGATTTTTGAGCGATGCGCGTCCTGTTTTTGAGCCTGATGAGCTGTCTTACCCTTTGGGGTAGTGATGCAGTTGCCGCAAAAAGCCATCCTCTGCGGGCTTCGGACGTCGATGGCATTGAGAGAATTAACTATAAGGGTTGGGAGGATGCGTATCGTCTCTCCAACGGCACGGTCGAGTTAGTCTTTGTTCCCTCGATCGGTCGCATTATGCGGTACGGCTATATCGACGGAGAGAATTGTCTCTGGGAGAATCAGGAGCTTTGGGGACAGCCTCCGGCCGGAGTCGGGGAGGACTGGAGGAACTTCGGCGGCGACAAGATTTGGCCTTGGCCGATGAGCCGTTGGTTTGACGGCATAACGTTTCTTCCTCCGCGGTCTTGGGACGCAGAGGGATACACTGTGGAAGTGTTGGGTGATCGGAGGCTCTTGGTCAGATCTCTCGGGAACTATGAGGGGAAGTTTCGAGTGGTACGAGAAATCGCTTTAGCCGCGGAAGGATCTCAGGCTTTGGTGAGGTCGCTCTTGGTCGGTCCCGAGGAATCTGTGACGGAACCGATTGCGCTTTGGTCGGTCTCGCAGGTCCCCGTGCCGGAGTTTCTGATCGTTGAAGCGGGAATGGAGAGCGGTCAGTTCAAGCAAATGGAGGTGGATCCCTGGAAGCCGAGCGAGGCTTTTGGGGACGACAGAATTTTCGTTTTTGAATCACCGACCTCGGAGACCCGCGTAAAGGTCGGTCTGAATGGAGACGCGGCTTCAGCGGTCCTCGGAAACACCTTATTTTTTCAAAAACAGGTGGAACCTGAACTTGGGGAAGATGACTGGGAACCCTTTGAACGGCTACAGGTTTTCTGGGAAGGGACCCCTCCACTGTTCTACAGCGAAATTGAGTTTACCTCACCCCGGGTGAGACAGGTGGGGCAGGTCGCTATGACCACGGTTTGGAATTTGCGATCATTTGACGGGGACGTTCCGGATCGAGCCGAGATGATCGCCGAGTTCGAGAAATTGGACGGAGAGATCAACTCATCGACGGTTGCTGTCGATGAAGCTTTCGGCTCGAGAGAATGATGTAGAGCGATTCGACGATGAGCAGGGCACAGAGCGCGCCCATCGCCCCGAAATAGTAACAGGCCGGAACCAGGAGGGCTAGGGAGACGATTCCGCAAACGATACGCAGCCGGGCCGTAAACTGGGCCCCGTCCTCGTCGCGGACCTGAATGGCTAAAGCTTGGATGCTGCTGGTGGTATCGAGGATCGCGTAGAGGATTGCCGGAATCAGGAGAATGGCGGCCGACCGGAATTCCTCTCCGAAGAGGAGGACGAAGGTGAAGCCACCGGCAAGGAGAGTGTAGAGGATACCCGCTACGCCGATGCCGCTGATGAGTGCGTAGCTCAGGCGCAGGTTTCTATAAAAGCGATCGCTCTCTCCTCGTTTCAGTTGAACGGCCAGTCGCGGTCTAAGAATGTTGCTGAAAGCCACGGAGAGAAGTCTCATGGGCCCGATCAGTGTCCACGCGGCCCCGAATTGGGCGACGGTGAGAGTGGTGCTGAAGGTGGCCAGGCTGATCGGCTGCAGACGGGAGCATACAGAGTTGGCGATGGAACCCTTCAGCATAGCGCCGCCTTGTTTTCGAGCCCGCTGGTCCAACAGCTCGACCTCCTGATCTTGGGGACAGTCCTTGGGATTAGGCTGGGAGAGCACCCGCGCCATCCAGAAACTACCGAGAAGGCTCGCGATGAAGAAACTCCACCAGTAGGCGGCATGAGCTTGGTCGCCGATTTGCCAACCGATCAGGATTGCGGCGGCGACGAAGACGATGATTGTGACATCCACGGCGAGCGCCTGAAGCATTTGGAAACGTGCCATCAGGAGGCTGCGCCGGAAGTTTAGCTCAAGACTGGCGAGGCAGGCCCCGATAAACCCGAGATAAATGGAGAACGGAACCTCCTCGCGAAGTACGACCGGGATTGCGACCACCGCAACCACGGTTCCCCAGAGGTAATATCGGCGGAGCCTTGCGTGAGACTTTGCGAAGAAGACTTGGCTGGTCGCCCGGTTTGTGCCCGCTCCCAGGTGAATGAGAGGAGTGATGATAGAAGCCCCCGGAAGCGTCTGAAAAATGACGAGAGCGGAAGTTAGAATGATGTAGTGGGCAAAACTCTCCGCGCCCGCCGTCTTCGCGATGACGATCCCGATCCCCAATCGAAAGAGGGAGAGGAGGGCGCTGTCTGCAAGTGCGAAGAACTTGTCCTTATTGGCGAGAAAGGCTTTCACTGCGAGGCCCTTTGGCTCTGGGGGTGCTCTTTCAGGGTTTTCTCGAAGCAAGAGAGGAGCTGCTCAGCATGGGCTTCGGGAGTGAAGTTCGCTTCGTAATGCTGCCGGGCTGCCAGACCCATTTGTTCCCTCATTTCACTGTCGCTCAGGAGGAGCGTCAGTTTTTCGGAGAGGATCGGCGCGGATCCAACGGGGAAGTGAAATCCCTGCACCCCATCTTTGATGATCTCGGCGGGGGCACCGCAGTTGGAGGCGATGACCGGGCAACCTGCGGAAAAGGCTTCGATCATCCCGAGGCCGAAAGGCTCTGCCCAGCGACTGGGGAAAATCAGAGCTTTCGTACTGTGGAGGAACTCGGTGACCCGCTCTCGGGGTTGTTGGCCGCAGAAGTGAATGCCTGGGATGTTTTCGGCAAGGGTTCTCAAACGCTCTTCATCGGGTCCTTGTCCGACAATTCGAAGAGTCGGAGGTGACTCGGGCGGGAAAAGTTTTGTGAGTATGCGCCACGCTTCGATGGCTACGTCCGTCCCTTTTTCCGGGGTGAGCCGACCGACAAACAAGGCGTCGCTCACCGAGTCCTGATGGGAAATCTGCGATTCCCGGACCGGTCTCTCGCAACCGTTCGGGATGATCGTGATCTTCTCATCGGGAAGACCCATCTTCCGGTGTTGATTGGCGACCTCCTGACTCGGGCATATGTACCGATCGACAGTTTGGGTGTAGGTTCCGTTCGACCAAGCCCTATTGACGGTCCGCATCCATGAGAGACTCCCGATCCGGCTGTTGCGGTAGCATTTGTGCCGGACGGACGGAAGAGTGTGCCCGGGCGTGCAGTCGTGGCAGGATTTTTCTTCCCGTCGAAACGTTCCGCTGGCGCAGCCGATCCGGTAGTTGTGAAGGGTTTGCACGACCGGAATTCCGCAGTCGTGGTGGGCGTCGTAGATGGCAGGGCTGAGAATGGGGAACCAGTTGTGAACGTGGCCGATGTCCGCCTTGTTTTCCTTGAGGAATTGAGAAACTTCTCGGTGAATTTCTCGATTGTAGGGAGTCCTCCATGCGTAACCGATTTTCTGAAAGGCACTTGCCTCGCCAAAAACCTCTGAGTTGCGAACCACAAATGGGAGGACCGTATGGCCCATCGATTCGAGAGTTTTGCACTCCAGCTCGAAGACGACGTCTTCTCCTCCCGGCAGAGCGTAGTAGTTATGAAATACAGCAACGCGCACGATTCTTAATTTCCTTGGCTGAATTCGTAGTTGAGGTGATTGCGGTCAGGATTCGTGAAGATCAAAGTGATCCAGCAAATGGCAAAGAAGGGGAAGGCATCGAACCGCAGAAAGAAACTCTGGCTCATGGCGTAGATGCTCATATAGCTGATGACGACCGCAAGCATGGCGGCAGAACAATTTCGCTGACGGCTTCCGGGGCTGCCGGAAACGAAGGTCCAGCTCAGGAAAATCCGGAGAGGGAAAACGATGAGAACCGCGATGAGCCCGATGATTCCCAAGTCGACCAGAATGTCCAAATAGGTGTTGTGACTCTGCCTTGGATTCCAGGTCTGGACGAGTTCTCTTCCTTTTCCCTCTGTCCAGAAAGCTCCGTATCCATTGCCGAGAAGGATATCTTTCTTGGCCTCGATCCAAACGGCGTTCCAGAGTTCGTCTCTTCCGGAAAGAGACTCGTCACGACCGGTTGCGTCGAAGAAGGCGGACTTGAGGGTGTCGACCCCGATCAACGAAACGAGGACGATGCCGGTGAGGATGCAGATCTGGAGAAAGCCGCGCCGATAGTTCGAAGCGGAAAAGAACAAGTAAGCACCGCAGCCGATGAGGGTGGCAGTCCAAGTCGTGACCGAAAAGGTGAGAAAAAGGCCAAGGGCGAGGATCCCACGGGAGCCGAGGATCAACCAACGCTCCATTGTCGATTGAGGAGGCATGCCGAACGAGAGCAAGAGTCCGATGGAGAGAAAGGGAGCCAGGGTGTTGGGGTGGTTGGAGATGCCGGCGAGACCCGGACGAGCCGGATTGACGGTGATATTGGCGGGGAGGGCTACGTAGAAAGCCAGAGAAAGTAGGGCGGCGGCAGTGCAAAAGTAGACGAGGATCCGCATCATTTGGCGCGCTGGGTGATCCGTAGAGTGGACCATGACAAGCAAAGTAATGATCCCAAAGGCATAGATGATTCCACGCTTGATCGTCAAAGTGGCTTCAGCGGACCAGAGGACCGAGCCGAGGATCAGTCCCAAGATTCCCAGGACCGGCAAATGCATGATGACAACCGGACCCAGGCTTCGACTGAAGAATAGGCGGGTGACGGCGAGCATTCCGGTTCCAGCAAAAAGGAGTTGCCGGATAGCCGACCCACTATTGCTGTCGGAGAGGGTAATGGGCTGTGTTGGCGGTCGGAAGTTGGAAGCCAGATAGAGTAACCAGAGAAGAACTGCCCCAGTAAGGAGCAACCCTACCCAGGATCCTCTCAATGGGGCTATCTGGTCGAGCAGGGCATCCCGGTGGTCGCGGGAAGCGACGGCTTCTCCTGTGACGTTCGGGCTTAGCTCGCTCATCGACGACGGAACGGTTTGAGAGATTGAATAACTTTGTCGATCTGAGCCGACAGAACCGGGTCTTTGCGGGCGATCTGCCACTGCTGGGCTGCCAATGCCCAACCGATGGCGATCACGATGAAAAGGCCAAGGATCAGGCCGATCTCTTTCTTTTTGCTGGGGCCGGCCGGGAGAGACGGTTCACTCGCCGGACGGATGACGGCGAGATTGCCGGTGGGTTGCTCGGCCCGAATTTCATAGATGTCGACCTTGGTCGAGAGGGTGGCAACGAGGTCCCGCTCGAAACGAATCCGTTCTTTCAGACTTTCGTATTCGACGATCAGCTTTCCGTATTGGCTAGTCGTTACGGAGCCGACGATGTTGCTTTCCGCATTTTTCAGCTGCTTCTCGATTGAGGCAATTCGGGTTTGAATGGACTGAATCTCGGGAGATTTTTCGGCGTAGCTGAGGCGAAGATCATCGAGCTCGGTGTTGAGTCGATCTCGTTCGACCTGTAGTTCGCGGACATTCCGCAACTTATTGCTGACTTGGAAATTGACGTCGACGATCTCGAACTCGGCTGCAAATTCTGCGAGCTCTTCTTCAGTTTCCCGCAATTGTGCCTCGGCGATGACGAGAGCATCTCGCAGGTGTCCGGCCTGCGTCAGAATCAGCGAACGTTCGATCTCTTTGCTGGCGCGTTCACATTCCAGGAAAAGGAGGTTGGCAATCTTTGCGGAAAGGCTGGGACTAGAGCTGGTTACGGTAACCGTGATCAAGCCGTCTTCGGTCGAAGTAACGGAGATCATCGATTTGATTTGCTGGTAGACTTCGACGGAGCGGTCGTCTGGAGATAGTCGATCGCCTAGGTCATCTTTTAATCGTTGGCCGATTTCCTCCAGCACCGACCGCGAGTTGATCAAGGTCGTGTAGAGCGTTGGATTGGGCGGGAGCATGAGGGTGCCAGTCGCACTGCGACCAGCACTATCGTCGCTGGACTCCATTGAGCTCGTTTCGATCGCGGCGTCGAGGATTGGTTTCTCCCGAGGGAGGAGTACGGCGACGGCTGAAGCCGTATAGGTTGGCGGCATTCTTGACCAGCGCAGCACTCCGAGGATCAGCCCGAGTAAGATGATGGCCGCCACGATCCACTTGCGCGAAAGGATTGCGTAGGCGATGTCGAGAAGAGGGGCGGGCCAGGTAAGTTGAGGGCCCGACCGCTTCGACGGATCTTGTTCCGGTGGTTGCATATTCAGGACGCTAGGGGGGATCACTCGACGATCTCTTCAGAGACGCCCTCAGGGCCTTCGTAGATCAAGGGGCTAACAAGAGTGGTGTCGGAGCCGCGGGAGATGTTTGAGCCGATCAGGCCGATTTCAGCAAGTTGGCGGGCGACGATGAGAATATCCTGAATCTGGCCACCGATGGTACGTTCCTGGACCGATTCCGGGGCGATGAGAACATCACCGGGAAGGAGCCTCGAGCGCATCGTGAGGTGGTGTCCGGGTTGGGAGACGCTGTCGACGCTTCCGTCCGCACGGACCACGTAGAGTAGGTCTTCATCCCCTTCATCCGTGAGACCCCCAGCTTGATCCAAGGCTTCCTTCACTGTCATGTAGTCGTCGACTACGAGGCTGATTGGATTGTAGACAAACCCAGCGATGCTGATGGTCGAATGGTAGCGGGGGATTTCGAGGGCGTCTCCACTTTCGAGGGTGAGGTTGTAGGGGGTCTCGGGGAAATTCGATTTGGCAAAAGGGATAACGATCCGGCCGTCTGCCTGCATCTTTCGCATACGGTTGATACTGGAAAGGTTCTGCCGGAGGGCGAGTTTCGCCGAGATGGCATCTTGGGAGTTGCCTGTCTGAATGAGGTTGGTCAATGCCTCCTCGTTGGCACGTCGGGATGTCTCGAGCAAGTGCTCAAGACGGTCCTGTTGAAGCCTTTTGGTACTGAGTCGGGTAAACTTCGCCGCCCGCAAATCGGCGTCGGGAAGGACGCCTCCGGCAGCGGAGATGAGGTCGGTGATGCGAGAGCCGGAGGGGAAAATATAGGTTCCGGGGAACCGAACGCTCCCGGAGATCGAAACACGGACCTGCGCTTTCTGGAGAGAGCGGATGATCAATTTATCGCCGTTGGCCAGAAGAGGGTTGTTCTTGTGCTCGTCTCCTTCGGTCGATTCGAGGGCCTCATTCAAGTTGAAGCGAAATCTTTTTACGTCCATGCGCCTCGTTTCCGGGTCGAAGACCTGACGGATCAACTCCGCCTCATCATAATAGACATCACTGTTGGGATTTCCGGCGATGGCGACCAGATCGGTGACGCGCATGTCTGGGGTGAGTTGATACTTTCCGGGGTTGAGCACGGAGCCGATGATTTCAACCGAGGCGTAGATGTTGGATTCTTTCTGACTGCGGACGGTAACCAAATCGAGCGGCATGAGCTCAATATCGTGGAAGGGGTCGCCGACCAGGGCTTTGCTGAGGTCTTTGACGATGATCCGGTTCGACTGGAGGTGTCCGGTGCGCTCGGTAATCGTCCCAACGGGGAGGGCTGGACCGATCTGTCTCGAGATAAAGACTTGTGGCAGGAAGGCGTCGATGGAGAGTCCATCGGCATTCTCAACGAGGTCACTCAAACGCATCCCCTGAGAGTAGGCGTAGTTTCCGGGGCGGACGATGCTTCCCTCGATCCGGACGATGGCTTTGCGAATCTCATCGACGGCGCTGACGGTAAGCAGCTCGCCGTTGGCCATCTTTGTTTGCATCCCTTCCTCATCGAGCGAGATGTCGATTCGCTCGCGTCCGCGTCCATCCAGAGTTCGCTCCAGTTGGGCGAGCGGGGTGAACGAGAATGCGGTAAGTCCTCCGGCAAGGTTGACCACTTGTTCGATGGTTACCGGAGATTCAGGGATCTCGTAAATGGCGGGTTGCTGAACGTAGCCAGCGACTCCGACAGTCGGCCCGATGCTCGGAACATGGAGGGTGTCCCCGTCCATCAGTTGAGGAAAGTCGAATGATTCCCGGTTCCCGAGGAGGAAGTCGTAGAGATCGATGTCGGAACGTGTTTGGTCGGGATGGACGAGGCTGATGTTGCGGAGGGATCCATCCTTGGTGGGGCCTCCGGCGGCGACGAGGACATCAAGGGGAGTACTGAGCGACGAGACCTCGATTCGCCCCGGCTGGGCGACGCGTCCGATCACGTTGATCTGGATCTGCCGAAGCTGACCTAGACTGACTCCGAGATCGTATCCGACCCGACGTTCTTGGAGAAAGGAGTCGATGCGATCGGCCAGTTCGCCGAACGCAACCCCGGAAACGGGAAGGGTGCCGAAGTTGGGGATCTGGATGTTTCCGTTCCGGTCGACGGTGAGTTTGTGGTAGGCCTCGACGTTGCCGCTCAGGCTGATGATGACCTCATCTCCGGTTCCAATCCGATAGTTCGAGGGGACTGGGCCCACGCTGGCAGAGCTACTTCCGCCGGCGCGGAAATAATCGTATCCGAACTGGGTGAGATCGTCGGATGGAGCTTGTTCAAAGTTGCCTTCGTAGAGATTTTCCAGCCGGGAGGAGTTGGGATTGGATTTGGGATTGAGCGCCTTGCGCCGGGCATTTTCGGAGGCGTTGATATTCTCGACGGTTTGGGTGAGGTCGATCGGTTGGCCGGCGGGCCGATTGAGATCGAGATAGCTCTCGTCGGTCGGGCTTGCCTGCTTTTGAAAAGGGGCTTGCTCGACATTGGGAACTTGGCTCGAGGGTTCGTAGATGGTTTCGGCCCAAGCGTATTCGCCCGGGCCGGGATTGTGGGGATGGTGGACGCAGCCTGAGATGAGTCCAAGAGCCGGGAGGAGAAGGTGGACGGGTTTAATGAAACGCATGAAAAAATGGATCGTCTAGGCGGTTAGCGTGGCTTTGCGAAAACTCTCTGCGAGGTTGTCGAGGCTGAAGGGGGCAATGGTTGCCTTGGCCGCTTGTCCCATTGTCTTGAGCCGCGGATTGTCGAGGGCGTCGATCAACTCACGACTGGCCTGTTTTTTCTGGGTCGGATCAAATTGGAGGCCATCGAATTCGGAATGAATCAGATTGTCGCAGCAACCGGCATGAATGGAGCAGAGGGAGGGGGTGCCTACTTCACTGGCCTCATTGACTACGAGGCCCCAGACGTCGCCACATGTGGGAAAAATATGGAGATCGGCTGCCTTATACCAGTAAGCCATTTCTTCGCTGGGGACCGGGCCTTTCCAGGTGATCGATGGGCAGTTGGCCTCGGTGATGAGTACGGATAAGGGACCGTCACCAATGAAGATCAGTTGCCATTCCTCAAGGATGTCATTGGGAAGATCTTTCCAAAGGTCGAGAAGGTATTCTACTCCCTTGAGGGGGATGAGACGCCCCACAACGATGGCCATCTTTTTGTTCGGAGCGTTCTCGAGCGAGATTTGGGAGACCTTTTCTTGCGCACCGGGAGCGGAGAGCTTTGCGCGAAGCGTGACGTGATCGGCGGCGTTGAGGGCGTCGACGATTTTTTCGTCGGGCACTCCCCATCCGCGGAGAACCTCACGGGCTTGAATTCCCATTCCGACGACCTTCTCTGCCTGGCGCAGCAGAAACTTTCTCCACAGCAGGCGGGATTGGCCCTGGGTGCCGCTGATCCGGGATTGATAGGCCCAGATGATCAGTCGCTTGCGGGCAAGCCTGCAGTAGAAGGCGGCGATTGCCGTCCGCAGCCCGAGCTCGAGACTGATCACGATGTCGGGCTTATCCGAGAAGAGGTTTTTCAGCAGTCCGAAGGGGATGTGGAGAGTGATCGTCTGTTCGAAGGGGACGGGTTTCTGGCTCCGCACCTTTCGCTTCCAGCTGAGACATTTGGGGTGAACGATTGTTAACCCGTTCGAGTCCACCTCCCACTGCCGGTCAAACTCTCTTTTGGCATCGGCGTAGACGGTAAAATCCCAGTTGGGAGTTTGGCTCAGTCGCTCGAACACGGGCTTGCGGTAAGGGCTAACGATATTGGTGAGAAAGGCGACTTTCGTTGTCTCCTTCGCTCCCTTGTAGGCAACGTGCTTCGAGGTGGCATCCGGGCGCATCGCTGCTTTCAACCCACCCATGGCCAGAGGGATCTTCAGAAGTCCCCGGAAAAATTGGGATGAGTCTCCGCGAAGAACTCCGGGAATGCCTTTGGTGGAGAGAATTACGGCAGCTCCGAGCCGGCGGAAGAATCGCTTGGTGGAAGAGATTTCATCGTCTCGGCGGGAGGAAATGCGCTCGTAGATCAAGCCATTCCGATAGGCACGACCCCAAAGCCAGCGGAGTGAGGTGCGGGACTCCGGGGCATGCTCGTAGACCTCGGCTTCCGCGCAGGAGACGAATTTGCCTCCAGCAGCAGAGATGCGGGAAAAGAGGTCGCTGTCCGACCCTCCACTGCGGCCGAGCTCGGCGTCGAACCGAAATTCATTTGGGCCATTGAACCAACTCCCGCGCACGAGGGTGTTACTGGTGCGGGTATTCTTCCAATCGATGTCAGTGCCAGTGGGGGGAACGAGCTTGTCGAAAAACTGGCCCTTGACGATCCAGCGGGCAGTGCCAGGGGTGCAGATCCCGTAAACGGGGCCGAAAACCGAGTCGGCCTTGTAGTCCTCGGCGGCTTTGATCAATTTGACAAGCCACTCTTCGCAGACCCACTCGTCATCGTCGACGAAGATGAAGAAATCTGCCCCCCCCATATTGATCGAGGCATTGCGGGCGAGGGCGATGTTTTGAGCGGGTTCGGAGGTGTATCTTATTCCGGAAAATCGGCGAGTGCTATGTCGGAAGGCATCAATGACCGGTTTGCCGGAGCCTTCGCTATCGTTGTCGACGATTCGCAGCTCGACTTCGCAGTCTTCCGGGAGGGTGATTTTTGCCAAGCTCTCAAGGAGGGTCTGGAGCATCTTCGGCCGGCGATATGTGGCGATGCAGAGGGCAATGGTATACACGGTTGGTTAAGCGTTTTGGTTGGCCGAGAAAGGATCAATGAGCGGTGTTCTGACGTTTTGCAGAAAACGAGCAGTAGTGCCGGATGAGCTGCAACGTGGCTTTGTAGATAAAGATGGGATTGGTCGTGAGGTAGCGTTTGAAGAGGCGTTTGGGTTCGCGGTAGAGCCGGTAGGCCCATTCCATGCCGATTTTTTGCAGGTAGCTGGGGGCTTGGGCGACGGCCCCGGCGTGAAAGTCGAAGGCGGCTCCAACACCGAGCATCACGGCGGGGATCCGTCCACGGTGCTGGCGCATCCAGTCTTCCTGTTTCGGGCATCCGATCCCGACCCAGAGAATCTGGGCTTCGGACTCGACGAGACGGCGGGTGTATTCCTCGTCCTCCTCGGCAGTAATGGCGCGGAAGGGGGGACTGATCGCTTCGACGATCTTCAGCTCGGGAAACTTCTCTTTCAGCTTTTCCAAGAGGATCGGGAGACGATCTTCATGCCCGCCGTAGAAGGCTACCTTGAGGCCCTGTCGCTCGGCTGCGGCAAGGGTGTGGAGCATCAAGGTCGGCCCGTAGACGCGACTGGCGTCCTTGTAGCCGAGGAGTTTCTGCATCCAGACAATGGGCATGCCATCGGCGGTGTTGAAGTCGGAATGAGTCAGCGCCTCTCTGAGCTTTGGAGTCCACCGGGAGGAGATTACGGAGTGAACGTTGCAGACTCCGATGTAGCGGCTCTCGTGATTGCGGGCCCATTCGGTGATCTGGGCGACGGATCCGTCGTAGTCCAGGTTCGCGATGGGGGTGTCGACGACCTCGGTTGAGGTGAAGGATGAGGAAGTGGAAGGGGAGAGAGTGCTCATTTTTCGAGGAATTTTTTGAAGACGTAGAGAGAGGTCATCGCGATCATGACGAAGTCGTAGAGAACGGAGCGGTGACGCATGTAGTGAAGTTCCCCCTCGAAGCGGATTTTCCAGTCTTCGACCAGCTTGTCGTCGAGCGCGTTGTCGTTGACGCAGATTTGGCCGATGCTGGTGAGGCCGGGCCGGATCTGGTAGCGCCGGGAGAAACCGGGGATCTTCTCGCAGAGTTCTTCATTCAGCTTGCTGGGGATGGGGCGGGGGCCGACTAGGGCCATGTCTCCACAGGCGACGTTCCAGAGTTGGGGGAGCTCGTCGAGTTTCAGGGTGCGGAGAATGCGGCCGATCGAGGTTACTTGGGGGCTGTTGTTTTGAACCCCGAGAGCCGTCGCCTTTTCACTGCCCACCTGCATCGTCCGGACTTTGAAGATTTTGAAGGTCTTGCCCTCGATCCCCGGACGCTCCTGCGTGAAGAGGAACGGTCCCTTTGAGGTGCCCTTCACCAGCGCCCACATCACAAAGATCAGCGGAGAGAGGATGCACAGGGCCAGCATGGCGATCAACCGTTGGCAAAAGATCCAGCACCGCATGGAAAAGGTGGTCCGCACCACGCGATGGCGGGGAAGAACGAAATGCCGATTGTGAAGCTGAAATCCGTCGTTTGAGATGGTATTCATCTTGGACTCTCCTTGAGATCGATTTCTTTTATTTGATGGACGAGGCATTTTGAGCTAATCGATGGTTCCACTCGTTGAGGAGTTGTTTGATTGAAGAAAGCAGGCTTCGAGCGCTGCGCTTTCCCGGATTGTTGTAGTAGTCTTCGCAAACGGCGAGATAGTTTGTGATAACCTTGCGGGCTTCGTGGGATCCGGAGATGTCTCCTTTGTCGTAAATCACATTGCAGCCGTTATTTACGAGGTTCGAAACCAAATCGAGATCGAGGGTGTTGGAAAGGGCTACCACAAGAGCTTGAGGTTCGAGAGCGCGAATCTGACGTAGGAGATTTAAGGCCATTTCCTGTCCGTTGAAGTTGTTGTCTACAAAATAAACATCGTATCCCGGATGGACGACTGGATCGCTGCAAGTGTCGACGATCGCGTGGCTAAATTGAGACTGAATGTGTCTTTGAACGACTTTACCTACTATGAGATCGTCGTCGATCACAAGAAACTTCGGAGTGAAGGCGGAGGTTGGTTTGTTTTCGTTTTTCATTGTGTGAATTCGATAGGTTGATTTTGGAAATAAATTCTTTTAAACATTCCTCGTGCCAATTCTTTTGTTGTTTTTTAAGTATATGATTTGTAGGTAGATATAAAATGAAAAATAAATTTACATGATTTTAGCGAACCGGGATCCTGTAAGAATTACATGGTTTGAGAAAGAAATGCTGGTTGGGCTTGATGCAATTTGTAAACTTTACATAGTCTTCGTTTATGAAAGGGATCATCTTCACCGAGTTTTTAGATATGGCCGAAGAAAAGTTCGGTTTAGGAGTTGTCAACCGAATCACCTCTTTACCTTCTTTATCGACTGGGGGTTCTTACTCATCTGTTGGGAATTACCCCCATGAAGAGATGCTGGCGATGATCGATGCTCTGCAGAAAGAAGTTGATATTTCTCAAAAAGAATTAATCCGAGCGTTTGGTCATCGACTCTTTCAGGTCTTTTTAGACGGTCACCAGAGTTTTTTTGTAGGCTCTACTGATCCTCTCGATTTTCTTAGTGGAGTCGAGACCGTAATTCATGCCGATGTTCGCAAGATCTATCCCGATGCGGTGCTTCCTGATTTCGATTGTTTTTGGATTTCAGATAATGTTTTGGTTATGGATTACAGCTCTCCACGACCGATGGCGGACCTCGCTCAGGCTTTGATTGAAGTATCGATCAAGCATTTCGGAGTGGACGTAAAAATGGAACGATCCAACGGTCCTACGAATGACGCGCACTCAGCTCGCTTTACCCTGACCCGCGTTCGCTGAACAATGTCTCAGAACGAACAGTCCGAATACCAGATTGGCTACGCGCGGGAAAAGAAGGCGAGGAAAGAAGCAGAGCGACTTCTCGAAGAAAAATCGTTGGAATTATTTAAGCTCAACGAAGAGCTGAGGATTAAGTCCTCGGAGTTGTCTTCCTTAGTGAAAACCCGGACGGAAGAGCTCGAGAAACAGCGCAGTGTGACCATGAATACCTACGCCGATCTCGTCGCGAGCGAGAGGAGGTATTCGGATATTGCCGAGGTGGTGGGCGGATATCTTTGGGAGATGGATGCGGATTTCCGTTTTCTCAGCGTGACCAAACAGGTGTCCGAGGTGTTCGGCTACAGTAGCGGGGAGTTGGTAGGTCATTCCTTGTTTGAATTTATTCCGGAGGAGGATGTATCCAGGCTGCAGGCTGTCTTTAAAAACAATCTTTCCCGGGGATATTCGTTCAAAAACGTTCGGTCCAGGACCTGCCGGAAGGACGGCGATATCGTCTGGCAGATGTTTGGGGCTGCACCGACCTTCGATCAGCAAGGCCACTTTACGGGCGCCCGCGGCGCCGGAGTAGAGATTCCGGAGCGAGGCACATCTTCGAATCAGCTGAATCTTCTCTACATCGCCCTCACCAATGCCAGCGAGGGATTTGCGGTCACGGACAGAAATGGCCGATTTACCTACCTCAACCCCGCTCATGTGGAAATGTATGGGTATGATACGATCGACGAGCTGATTGGACAGCACTGGTCCATGCTCTATCAGCCGGAGGTGATTCAGGAATTGGAGGAGAGGATCGGGAAATCACTCGCGGAGACCGGCCTCTTCCAGACGGAGACAACGGGCTTGCGAAAAGATGGTTCGACCTTTCCTGAAATTTGCTCACTGCGGCTTCTTCCTGATGGTGGGATACTTTGTATCTGTAGAGATGATACGGAAAGGCAGAGATATGTGGACCGATTGGCTTCAAAAAATCAGTTGCTGTCCTCGCTCCTGGATAATTTGACGACTGGCATTCACTTTGAAAATCTTCGGGTGGGCAATACGGTCACGAATCAGCACCTCTTCGAACTCTTCCCCGTCCTCTCGGAAGATAGCAAAACCACCTATGAAACGGCGGAAGGTTTTTTGAACTGCGTCCGGAAGAAGATTCTCGACGGTGACTCCTTTGTGGATATAGCCAGTAAGTCGATTGAGGCGAGAGAGCCCGTCCGGAATCAGGAGTGTGAGCTAGTCGATGGAAGGTTTGTCGCCTTTGATTATGTCCCGGTGGTAGTCTTGGGCGAATTTTTCGGGCATTTTTGTATTTTTCGCGATATCACCGAGTCGAAAGAGCACCAGAGAACGCTGGAGCTGGCCCGTCAGGAAGCCGTTTCCGGGGCGGAGGCGAAGTCTCTCTTCCTCGCCAACATGAGCCACGAGGTGCGAACGCCGCTGAATGGGATTGTCGGGATGAGTCGTCTGTTGATGGGGGAAAAGCTTTCTGACAAGCAAATGATGTATCTGCGCTCCATCCAAGCGAGCGCTGACTCCCTGATGCAGGTGATTAGTGATATTCTCGACTACTCGAAACTGGAGGCGGGAAAGATGGGCTTGGAGCCTGTCGACTTCTCGCCCACGGCGATGATCGACTCGGTCGCTTCAGTCTTTTTGTTGAGGCACGTTCACTCTGACCAGGTGAAATTTTATATCAACTACGAGCCAACTCTTCCCCCGTTGATCCGAGGAGACGACGGTCGGATCAAAGAGATTTTGCAGAATCTATTGAGCAACTCATTCAAGTTCACGAAAGAAGGTTTCGTTGCCCTGGATGTGAGATTGGATCGGTTTGAGCACGGAGAATACTGGGTCGATTTTCTGGTCGAAGACACTGGTATCGGGATCAGCGAAGAGGCCAAGAAGAAGATCTTCGAACCGTTTACGCAGGCGGATAATTCCGTGTCGCGGCGTTTTGGCGGAACGGGTCTGGGGCTCACGATTTGTCGGAATTTTGTCTCTCTCATGGGTGGAGAGTTTTCTATGGAGTCTGAAGTTGGAAAGGGAAGTTGCTTCAAGGTCAGCCTGCCGTTCCCGCCTGCTTCCGCTCCTCCGAAGAAGAAGGTGAGAGAACAGTTGGAAGAGATCCTCCATGTCGAAGTCGTCGCGACAGATGCAAGACTGGAGAAGTCCATCGTCTCCATGATTGCCGTAAATGGGGTGTCCGTCGCCTCGAACTCGAATCCCAAGGCCGCCTTTGCGCAGATTCAGGAGGAAAAAGATGAAGGGCCGTTGGTTTGCGTCATAGCGGGTAGTGTTCTCACGAAAAACAACGCACGATTGGTGCAGCAACTGGTCGACGAGATTCCGGAACTCCGCTTTCTCTTTGTCGGGATCGAAGGGGAAATTCCGTTGGAGATCGATAGTGAGAAATTTATGCGTCTGGACTTTCCGATCAGCCGTGATGTTCTGCTGAATGCAATTTTCCGGACATCTCAGCACTATCCAGGGGAGAACTACTTGGAAGATCCATTGGCGGAAGGCGAAGAGTCGCTGCTCTTGAAGGGAAAGAACTTTTTGTTGGCCGAGGATAATCGCATTAATCAGATGGTCGCTAAATCAACTTTGGAGCAAATGGGAGCTTCCGTGGATATCGCGGCTAATGGCTTTGAGGCGGTGTCGATGCATCAACAGTTCACCTACGATCTTATTTTGATGGATGTCCACATGCCGGATATGGATGGGATTGAGGCGACGCGGACGATTCGGAGCACGGGCTCGAAGATTCCGATCGTGGCCCTGACTGCTGACGCCAAGCCGGATAGCAAGGAACTCTTTCTGAACGCGGGGATGGATGACTATCTCAGCAAACCACTGATGGTGAACGATATGATCGAGATACTGAGATCGACGATCGGTGTTTCCAGTGCCTCAAGCGTTAGAGCTCCGAAGGAGGATTCGACAGAAGAGATCGTAGATTCCGAGGAAGCGTCTCAAACAGATTCGACTCATTCTGAATACTTGGACTTGGAGGCGTTGGCAGCTGTCATTGGAGGGGATTTCGAGGCGGCCCGATCGATCGTTTCCGATTTTCTAGAGAAGACTCAGGAGGAGATTGATTCCGTTCTCGAAGTGATTGAACAGAAGGACTGGGGGGCGGCGAAGTCTCTCTTCCATAAGATTGCCGGTAGTTCTTTCACGGTCAGGGCCGAGAACTTGGCCCATCGGGCCCGCGAGGCGGAGTTATACGTCCAGGAGGATGAGATCGATGAGACTCAGGTGTCTGGTATGGTCGACCGGGTGACCGAAGCCCTGCAGGAGACGCGACGGGTCTTTGAAGAGTTGAAATGGGAGGGCGCGTGAGTCGTCCGAAAAGGAGGACAAGGCTTCTCATTGCCGATGACGATTCGATCACTCGCAGAGTTTTGAGCAATGCGTTTGAGTCCGCTGGTATCTCCAGTGAGCTTTACGAAAATGGCGAGGATCTTATTGGATCAATCCACGATGAGGCACTCGTTTGCCTATTGGATTTGAATATGCCCGGTAAGGGAGGTCTCGATTGTCTTTCGGAGATCAAGGAAACCTATCCGATGATCGAAGTGATCATGCTTACCAGCGTGGATCGGGCGGCGGAGGCATTGCAGGCGATCCGTAATGGTGCTTTCGATTACCTCACTAAGCCTTTCGATCCCAACGAGCTGATACACACGGTTCAGTTGGCAATGCAGGCGAGTCAGCAGGCGCGGGAGAATCAGGATCTTCGTCAGGCGATATCGATGCCTTCACAGATTCTCGATGTGAAAGGAAGCTCCCCGAAGATGAAGCGGGTCTTTCGCCTTCTGGATCGATTGGGAGGGAGTGAGGATCTCGTCTTGCTGACCGGCGAAAGCGGAACCGGGAAGACTTTATTGGCGAAAGCGATTCACCAGAAGAGCTTAAGGAGGGATGCCCCCTTTGTGAGTGTGAGTTGTCCTTCGCTCCCGCGAGAGCTTTTGGAGTCAGAGATGTTTGGACACGAGAAAGGGGCATTCAGCGGGGCGATAAACCGGCGCCTCGGTCGTGCGGACTTGGCTGACGGGGGAACTTTGTTTCTCGATGAGATCGGGGATATCCCGCTCGAGCTACAGGCGAAACTGTTGACCTTCATTCAGGACAAATCCTATTTCCGTGTCGGAGGTGAAAAATTGGTCCACAGTGACGTTCGCCTCGTGGCTGCGACCAATCGCGATCTACGCGAATCAGTCGAGAAAGGAATGTTTCGGGAGGATTTGTATTATCGGTTGAATGTTCTGCCCCTTGAGATTCCCCCGCTCCGGGAGCGCTTAGAGGATCTTCCCGATTTGTTGGAGCACTTTGTCAGCCGATTTGCCCAGCGCCAGAGGGTGAAGCCTCCCCGGGTCGATCCTTCCGTTTTGGTCAAGCTTCGACAATCCTCGTGGCCTGGAAACATCCGCGAGTTCGAGAATGTAGTGATTCGGGCTCTGACACTACGCGAGCGGGAGGATATTTTGCTTCCGGAGGATTTTGATGTTCTGTCGGGAGTAAAGTCAGAGACTCAGATGCAGGACGACGCCGGAGTCAGCTCTTTGGCCGGTAAACGATTGGACGAGATAGAAAAGGCTGCCATCGAACAAACTCTTGCTCTTTGCGGCAACAAGAAAAGCGCGGCTGCCAAGATGCTCGGGATCGCGGAAAAGAGCATCTACAACAAGGTCAAAAAGTATGGATTAGAGACGGATGAAGGCGGGGCTTCATCTTGATCCGTCTCGCACCAGATTCACGAGTAGGCCTGAGTTGACTCCGGGATAACGATAGCCCGGTTCGATTTTCGGGATTGAGGGCCTTGCCCTATTTGATCACTCGGCGTTGCCTTGCCGACGAAACTCATATCCGTCGAAAGTGAAAGAGGTCGCTTCCTGGTCGCCCTCTATGGTGAAGTCGACTTCTTCGATTGCGCTAAGAACGATGGGGAATTTGACTCCGAGTTTATTCTTTCCGAGGAAAGTGACGTCCGGCGTGTATTCCGCAGGTCCGCAATGCATGATGAGTTTCGAAGGGTCCTTAGGATCCAAAGCAATTTCCCAAAGACCATAGAGATCATTGTTGTACTGTCCGACAAAAGCTTTGATTTGGGCGGCGGTCAGATCGACGTCCTTGGGAGTATCGTCGGAGCCGAAGAGCATTTCATCAATCTGGTCGGCGCGGTGACGGATCTCGGGCTGAAGGTCTTCTTCTCCCGTTTCACCGAACATCTGTTGGAGGAGGCCGGCACGAACCGCTTCTGGGAGAGCTGTAAGATTCATGTTGCTAAGAATGGCGATGCCGAACTTTTCTTGGGGGACGAGGACCAGAAGGGTGCGAACCCCGTCGAGGGCTCCACCTTTTTCGAGAACCTTCACCCCATTGTAGTGGTAGACGCCCCACCCGGGAGAATAGTCGAATCCGGAATTCTCATCGATAGGAGGGAACTCGGAAAAGCCGACTTCCGAGGTGATGACTGGCTCAAAGATGGTTTCCAGGGCTTTCTTGCTCACAACGGTCTTTCCTTCAAAGGATCCATCGGTGACCAGCATTTGCACGTAGTTGGCGAGATCGGTGGCGTTGGAGGCGAGGCCACCCGCCGAGACGAAGACTTTGCTGAGGTTGTGGGGGACGACGGCGAAGGCGTCGTCCTTCCAAATATGGGCAGCGGCAAAGTTGTCGGGATCTTGTTCCAGAAGGGTTTCCGCCTTTCCGGTTTCCTTCATCTGGAGCGGAGTGAGGATTGTCTCTTCGAGAACGGACTCGAAGGAGTTACCTCCGGCTTGTGCGACCATTTCTCCGGCGAGGAAGAAGCCGATGTTGGAATACTCCGGATGGTCGCGGAAGGAGTAGCCGGGTTCGACAAAGCGGAGGCGGTGCCGGATGTCAGCCCGGGAGTAGCCAAGGTGGTCAAAGAGGTCTCCGAAGAAGCCGGGAAATCCCGAACGATGGACCAGGAAGTCTTTTCCATTGACCCACTCCGTGGCATAGGGCGTGTGCATCTCGAAGTTGGGTAGAACTTTGCTGGCGGGTTGCTCCCATTCGAGTGTGTCCTGATCGACGGCCGCACCAAAGGCGGAGGCGGTGAAGGTTTTCGAGACACTGGCGAGTTGGAAGAGGGTGTCGTCATTGACTGGCTTCCCGGATTCCGTGTTTCGAATTCCAAACCCTTCCGCGATTAAAATCTCACCGTCTTTAATCACGGCGATGGAGGCACCGGGGGTCTTGTAGGTTTTCAGTGCCCAATTCATGATATCCTCAACGGACTCCTTTGTGATGCCTGTTCCGGGTTGATATCCGGGAAGAGCAACGGATGGAGTATCGTCCCCGTGGACGACTGCAGCGGAGAGAAGAAGGCTTGTGGTAACGAGGAGTGAGCGGAAACGAGACTGAATTTGCATGAACTTAGAGAGTATAAATCTCGAAAGGGTGTCAACCTGCAGGAACCCGTCTGTTTCTTAATGGATTGCGAGTAAGCGGGCAGTGGAGGGGAGGAGCGCTACCTCTGTGACTGGGAGTTCTGTCTTGAGATCTTCGGCATTTTCGCCCGGAGAAAGGATGTTTTCCAGCGACAAGGTTCCTGCTCCGGAGCCAAAATTAGCCATGAAGAGATAAGTCAGAGCATTTTGCCCCAAAATCCGCACGACTCGCCAGTCGGGGATCGGACACTCAACCGCTTGGGCGAGGCGGTTTTCGGCTAGTTTACGGGTTTCTTCCGAAGATTTTCCGGAGATCAGAGTCCATCCGGAGTCGAGAATCGTCTCGCCTGCTTCGTAGCGGAGAGGACCCTCCATGAGGGGATAGCTCAGGATTTCCGTTTGAAGGGTCTTCATGATGCCGGCATTTCGACTGGCTGACCGCTGCAGGGAGAGGCTCGAGGCTCCATATAGTCCTACCACTCCGATTTTTCCCGGTAGCTGGGCCCAGTGGCTCTGAAGATTCACATCCTCGTCCTTGTGAGCCGGGGATCGGAGGGAGATTTTTCCGGAGGCCGTGGTAAGGGCTAGCTGGTGGTCTTGGTAGAGGTCGTTCGGAAGATTCAGGTGAAGACCTTTGATGGAAGCGACATAGCCACGGCGGTCTCCCATTTGTGCAAAATGGAGGCCGACGACGGTATGGTCGTCCGGAAGGGCGGCAAAGGCTGTTTGTAGTCGGGCGGAGTCGGTGCCGCACCAACTCTCGGCGAGGTTGATATGGGTTCCCTCTACGATCGTGCCGCAGGTGTAGAAACCGCCGGGAAATTCTTCTAAATGGTAACGATCGATCTCACGGTGGGGCTTGGCTGGGCCGAAATGATGCGGATGGGGGTGGTGGCAAAACTCGACGCGACCCCCGAGGTTGTATTCCCACTCTGCGCGATGTCCATCGGAGGGCGGGAGGCAGAGTCCTTGGCCGAGTTCGAAGGCTCGCCAAGAAAATGAGGCAAATCGGGTAGGGCTTCGATGGATTGCGGCGCCGTGTTCGGGCTCGATCCAGCTCCCGGCGACCGACTGCTCGAAGTTCTTGGAACCGGGAGCTTCTGGAAACTTCGTCGAGTCGAGGTGGGTGGCGAGCATGGCCAGGGCGCTGGCGCGATCGCTTTCGAGACGGGTGTAGTAGAGAGGGCTCTGTTTTCTCAGGTCAGCTAGCCTTCGGGAGTAGAAAGCGCCGTCGGCATTGTAGCGGGTTTCTTTCTCGATGAATGCGAGCTGATGGTTCACCAAATCGAGGCCGAAGGGCTCTCCGAGCTGGTCTGCGGCGTAGAGAAGGGAAGGAAGCAGGTATTCCTGGCAGTAGCCGTAGCGAACGCGAGTGTCTCCGCCGATGCGAGCGAGGCGTCCATTGGAAAAGATCATCTTCCGCAGGACTTGCCAGAGGTCCCGCTGGTGATGGTGCAAACTCTCGGGAGCAGGCAATCCTTCTGCTTTCAAGTCAAAGTGGAGCATGGCCGCATTGCTCATGCAGATGACCATGTATCCCACGTTAAGATAGCCATGGTGGTCCAGGGCGTAGTGGGGAAAAAAGTTGGCGCCTAGATGGCGTTCACGAATCGGTTTTCCGGCGATAATGGATTCGTCGTTCGCATCGGCCTCAACGCTGACCCCGTTGATCAGGAATCGGTGGGCTTTCTCTTGCCAGGCTCCAGCGTCAGGATGGTCCGGATACATTGCCGCCGCGCGCCAGAGATGCGCGCCATTCCAGAGGTTAGACTCCGGATCGTTCCCTTCGCTCGCCCATTTTTCTGCCCAAATCCCTTTGCGCCCGCCGCGATGGTAGGAATTCAGAATCCAGTCGGCTTCGCTGCAGAGAACACCCCGCATGGATGATTGGTCCTCGTCGGAGAGCCAAGGTTTGAGGAGGTGCCAGGCGAACATCATCCTCTCGGTCCCGAGGGCACTAATCCAGGTGAGGCCCCATTGGTCTCCGTCGGTACAGGAGAGCTGGCCGGACTTATGGCTGGCGAGGTTGAAGCGGAGTGCCGCCAGAGCGCGCTCGCGGGCCCAATCCGGATCGCATCCCGGAATCTCCGTGCCGAAGACTGCGAGGGTGGCGAGAGCTCCTGCGTACTTTTGCTGGGTTTGCGTTCCCCAGCCATCGTAGCCTGTGCCGTAAACGCCCAGCGAAGGATGGTTGGGCAATGTGCTCCAATCATTTTCGGCGGACTTGGACCACTCGTGAAGCAGATGGAGGGCTCTCTGCCGAGCTGTGTGGTGAGTGGGAAGAGAGGGGGAGGTGTTCATGGCTTCAGGTGGAAGCTGTGTGGGCAAGAAGTGGGTTCAGTGTTTTGATCACGCAACTCGCCTGTAGTTTTTGGCCTTCTTCGCCGAAATGGGTGGCGTCTTCACTGTAGAGATCAGAACGATCCGCCATCAAGGAATAGAGGTCACTGACTGGCAGGCCTTCTTCTTGGGCAAGATCGCGGAGGATTCCGTTGCGAGCAACCACCCGAGGGTTGGTTTCGCGGAGGGTGGAGAGGTCCCCCTTGGTACGGATGGGAGTTGAGGTGGCCAGAGCCCAAGAGGCATGCGGTGTCAATTCGCGGAGATGGGCGACGGCCTTTGTCAGGTGTTCCCGGTATTCTTCTTCCGAATAGCCAAATCCATGGAGACCATTGTTGAAGTGGATGATGTCGAAATCGGTGTGACGGAGGGGCAGGCTGAGCTCATCGAGGAAGGCTGGGTCCGCGGGGAATCGGGAAGTACAGGCCCAGGCAATGGAAGCCTGGTCTCCGACGATCTCGGCAACTTTGGGGCCATATCCGTTGGTGATGGAGTCTCCGATCAGGAGGACCCGCGGACGTTCCAGTTCAGCCTGGTCCGAGTCGGGGACCCAAATGCGCAGCCACTCGATTTTTTCTCGAATGGGAATGTAGGGGTTTTTCATGACGGATCTCCAGTAGACTCCGATCCGGTGTCAGGGGTCAAGCTCCGGGAGTTGCAACTTCTTCTACGGTTGAGGCCATGACCGAGTTTCCTCGTTTTTGCGCCCAAGAAAGTAGGCGGGAGGGATCTCCTCCCCAGAGTCCGGGGTGATAGCTTTCTAGTGTCTCAGGTTCTCCGTCTAGCTCGAGTTTAATTACGGAGAAGAGCGGATGCGGTTGTTTCTCGGGAAGACCTGAAATGAGGATTCCGTATGAGTCCCGCTCGATGGAGAGGGGGCGGCGGTCTCCAAGAAGGGTTGCTTGTTTCACGCCAGTCGCGAGACCTTGTAGGCGCAACTCCTTTCCGGGCCAGAAGCGAATGATGAGGTAGACCGTGTTTCCCCGGCGGCATTCCCGACCGAAGAGCACGCATTCTCCTACGTCAACCGGCTCGGTTCCGTAGACGGCCTCTCCGTTGACCTTGAGCCAGTCACCAATCGCGTTGCTGCGGTTGATAAAATCTTGAGGAATGCGCCCTCCCGAATCGGGACCTACATTGAGCAGCAGATTTCCTCCTTTGCTGGAGGCTTCGGTCAGCATATCAAGAATGTGTTCGGCGCTGCGCCAGCGCTCTCCCGGCGTGTGGGACCAGAGGCGCCAAGTGCTTACCTGGCAGGTTTCCCAGAGCTTGCCGGGAACGGCTTGGATGCGGTGCTCCGGAGTTCCAAAGTCACCGCCTTCGTCCTCGTTGGCACCAAACTCGTCGGAGTTCTCGCTCTCCGGAGCGCGGTAGCCGAGCCGATTGTTGACGAGGATTCCCGGCTGCAGGCGTTTGATCTCGGAAACGAGTTCGGCGCTTCTCCAATCTTTGGCGCTGCCCGGCCAGACTCCGTCGAACCAAAGAATGTCGATCTTGCCGTAGCGGGTCATTAGTTCGCGAACTTGTTCGTGGGCGTATTCCCGGATCTGAGCCCATCCTTCCGGGTCTTTCTCCGGTCCGGCAAAAAGGGCGGGAAGGCGAAAGTCGCTCCAGGAAAAGTAGAGGCCGACCTTCAGGCCAGCCGCGCGGAAAGCGTCCGTATACTCGCGAACATAATCTTTTTTGGGAGCTTGTTGAGCGCTGCTGTAGTCAGTCGTGTCGGTATCCCAGAGGCAATAGCCATCGTGATGTCGGGTCGTGAGAACGGCGTACCGAAAACCGCCATCGACCGCGACTTTGGCCCACTCGTTTGCGTCGAAGTGCTGGGGGTTCCAGCGGCACGCCTGCTCGGCGTATTCTTCCTGATTGAGCAGTTCCCGCATGAGGACCTGTTCACCGCGCCCATGTTGGGAGTAGGGGCCCCAATGGAGGAAGAGGCCGTAAGTTGCCTGACGGAACCAAGAGTTGGAGGGTGTTTCGATTTTCATCGGGAAGATTCCGGGTTTTGCTGGGAACTCTGGCGGCTCTGAAGGGTAAAAACCTTTCCCAGTTGAAGGGCTTCCTCGACCGCCTGATCGACGCTGACGTGGTCGAGGAGGGCGTGCCAGAGTTCGTTGTTTAAAATGCGAATCGCGAGGTAGAAGAGCTCCGGCGAAGCTAGCCTCATCGGCCGGGACCGGGATAGAGTTTCGGCAAACCAGTCCGGTGAGGCCGTCGTTGTTGGGGAGAATTCAGGATTCAGGTCAGCTCCGAAGGCTCCGGTCTTTGCGAACGAAGCTTGGGCCTCGTCGGAGATCAGGAAGTTGAGAAAACGAAGAACCTCGACGGGGCTCTTGGAGTGGCTAGAGGCCGCTCCTACCATAGGCCAGAGGAAGAGGGTGTCATCACTCGAGAGCATCGGATAGGCTTGGATCGGAGTCGTCAGTTTCTCTTCGGTGAATCGCCAGAAGTCGACGCTGTGACCGAGGAAGAAGGGGATCTCTTTCCCTCGCAGGAAGCGGTTGCGATTCTCTTCGGCAATCGGGTTGTTGACTCCGGGCGCGCGCTGACAGGAGCGGCAAGTTTGGAGGACCTCTCCGGTCGCCCGGATGAATTCCTCTCGTTCGGATGGGTCGGTCTTTTGATCGTAGACCAAGTGAAAATAGCTCTCAAGGTGACGGGAGCCGAGCAGGGTGATGGGTTGTTGGACAGAGTAAGGAAGAGGATCAAAGCCTTTGGCTTCGAGTTTTGGAGCTGCTTCTTGGAGGAATCGAAGTTGCTCAGAGAAGGTGCGATAGGCGGGAGGTTCGATTCCGCAGCGTTTCAAAAGCTTTGGATGATAGAAAAGGAAGTTGCTCCGATGATAAAGGGGGATGAGTCCCTCCGGGGTGCTGCGTTTGGCAAGATTTGCGGGGGCAGATTTACTGAGATTCAGGAGGTTCTTGTCGTCTCCGGCCCAGTCTTTGTTCCAGTCGAGTCGTTCGTAGGCGTCTGTAGTTGTGGACGGGTTTTGGCCATGCTCGATTTTTGGAGAGGTATTGGGGTATTTTTGGCAAAATCTCTGTATCAAGTTCTCCCATAAAGGTTGTTGAAACTGTTCCTGACTGCCGGTTCCAAAGGTAAACGAGCTTTCAAATACGCCGGGAGTGCGGGTAGTCCCTTCTTTGGGGTAGCTCTTTCGCAAAGGGGGTTGTTTGGGAGTGGAGCGGTCCGCGACAAAAACTCCGGAACGAGGACGGCTGTAAAGGACGCCGTCTTGAATGAGCTCGGTTACAATTCGCTGGGCGGTGACTAGAGAGATGCCCAATTGTTTTCCCAGGTCTCGGATCGGTGGGAGGCGTGTATCTGCTGGATAGTTTTCGACCGTATCCCGCAAGATTTTTTTGAAGGTCGGTTGGACGGTGCGCGGAGATGGCGGCGATTTGCGGCTTTCGTCACCGTGTGAGGTCAGGTCGGTGCGCAGAGAATTTTCGCTTTGGTTCGGTGACGTCATAAGGATGCTGTTATTGTTAAATGCTGGACTGTTATATTACAAGAAAAGAATTAAACATTTTCTGTTTTTGTTGACAAAAAGGATGTATGTGGCAGATTTGCGTCAATCTTGAGTTAAGCAGATTTATCTGTAATATAACAAAAGGCTGTTTCCCCCGCTCTTCGAGAGCTTTTCTTACTCACCTCAACTGAACAGAATTATGAAGCCCCTCTCTCTGAATCTTTTAAAAATTGGCGGAGTCGGTATGGTTGCCGGACTCCTTTCTTCGCAGGTCGCGTTTGGTGTCACTCTCCTCGATGAAGACTTTTCCGACGGAAATCGGAATGGTTGGTATTCGGTCGGAACTTCGGATCAGGCTACAGGGAATACGGTCTCCACCGTGTCGTCTTTTGACAGTGGGTATGCGCTCCGTTATTATAGTTCCTATTCAAACAATGCGGTAGTGACTTCGTTCTCTGGTGTAACTTTGCAGAACAATGGTGATTACGTTGAGCTGTCGGCGACTTATCGTTACTCTGCCCCGGATATAGCGGGTAATTCGACCACGGGCCCATTGTTGGGGTTGTACAATAATATGGGAAGTCCGATTGTAGAGGACTCATTAGGTAGTGAATCGGGGGTTGGCGAAGTTGTTCAATCATGGGATGGCTACAAGGCGACCAAGTATATCGAAGCAAGTACAGGCGATGGATTCATTTTCTCGCAGAGTCCGGTTGGAAATGTGGTCTCCGCCTTCTCTCGATTTTCAGGGAGCCAGATCGATAACTTCGATGGTGGATTTGTTCTGGTATCCGGAGTTAACTATTCGAATTCATTGCGGATCGAGCTGCAGAGTAATTTGACGGATGTCGAAATCACTTATTCGATTTCGGGCGGAGGAAATTCATTCTCAGAATCGACGATCGTCGCTGCGTCCAATTTGACATTCAATGAAGTTGCCTTGGCTGCCTACAGTGGTCAGGGAGGGGTTAATAGTTATCTTGGCGACATCTCTGTAACCTCCAATATTCCCGAGCCGGGCGTGGCCGCGTTGATCATAGCTGGCGGTGCGTTGGGCCTCGTGATGGTGCGCCGCCGCCGCTCGTCTTCGCCGCTTCAAGACTGATTTTTTCGCGGAGGAATTGGGCGTATGACGCATCGATCGTCATCGAAGACTCCGGGATTCTCCCTGATCGAGCTGCTGGTGGTCATCGCAGTGCTCGGGATTCTGGCCGCGATCTTGGTGCCCGCCATTCAGAGTGTGCGTGAGAATGCCAATTCGGCCAAATGTTCTCAGAATCTTCGGCAGCTTGCCATGGGCTCGCAGCTGTTCGGCAAAGACCACGACGGCATGATCGTTCCCTGGCGTTATCGTCCGAAGGGAGATAATGGTGGAACCGCCTATTGGGAGGAGTCGCTGAGTCCATATCTCGACATTCCCGTTTCCGAGTCTAAGGCCGAGGTTCCCAATACCTCCGTTCTCTTGTGCCCGACTGAGCAGGAGAATGGGAAGGGAGAGACCGTCTATTTTGAAGACGGTTATCACACAAATTACAGCATCAATCTTCACATCGCCTGGAATCAACCGGGTAATCCGGAGGGAAAATCGCATCCCGTATTCAAAAAGGGCTATTTTCATCGAATGACGGATCCTGCCAAAACCTATCTGTTCATCGATCTTTTTGGGTCCGGAGGTGGAGGCTTTTGGATGGGTCCAAATTTGGTCTATCCTCATCAAGGACGGGTGAATGTCGCCTATGTCGATGGCCATGTAGAGGCGAAGACAGAGGCGGAAATGCAGGAATACCTCGACGATCCCAAACACATCTTCTGGATGGGCACTAACCCCTAAAACAAAAATTTAGTTATGAAAAATTCAATTCTGTTTCTCGGTAGCATTGCCGCTGTATCTCTGTTCTCTACGCTTCACGCCGAGGCGAACCTTTTGTCGAATGGAGGTTTCTCGAACGCCCGCGGTAAGAGCGTGGTTTCCTGGACTCTGCCTCAGTCTGCGCTGAAGGGACATGGTGAAGACGCTTCCTTTTTTGAGTATGGAGTGGAGGAGTCCGAGTCAGGAGAAAAAACTTTGCGTTTGGCGGTTATCAAATCCGTGAAGTTCCACTTTTGGTGGCAGCAAGAAGTGAAAGCACTACCGGCGACCGAGTACGCCCTGACGGTTCGCTACCGCGGAGAGGCTTTGGGCAATGATTTCGATTCGGGCTATGGAGGGGAGGATGTGGGACTGTATTTTCTCGACGGTGACAAGAAATGGCTGGGATACGTCCGCTCTAAGGAAGAAGTGATACTTGATGGAGAATGGCATGAATTAGAGTTTTCGGCGACCTCACCGGATGATGCGGCGATGATTGGGGTCCGGTTGGGTGTCATGGGAAATCGGGCGATGGAGTTCTTTTTCGATGACGCTGTTCTGAATTACGCGAACTGATTCCAGGGCGTTCTTTCAGGGCACCGCACACCAAGAACTGAAATCTGAATTTTACTATGCATTCGACTTTACGACGTTTCTCTTTCTTTCTTTGCGCTTCCTGGCTCTTTTGGAGTGCCTTTTCTTTGCCTACATTGAGCGAAGCTGCGATTGAACTCTTCCCGGATGGTCGTACGGTCAACAATCCGAGGTTTCCCACTGTGAATCCGGTGGAGGGCGGAGAACGGGGCCACTTCATGGACGTTTCGGCGAGGTTTACCTATTCGTTCTCGCCGTTTCTCAGCTTTGAGAACGGAGGTAAGCTCGATCTCTGGATGCGCGACACGCCGCAGCGCCTCGAGAAAAAGGTCTTTTGGCTGAAAGGTGAAGGTAGCCGGGTCGGAGTGGTCATTGCGCCAGCAAGTGAGGGGAGGAGGGTTTCTCTGCAGATGCGGGAAGGGGAATCGGTAGTCGATCGTATGGAAGTCGCTTCCTCGTGGGGCGAAGATTGGAGGCAGCTAGGCTTCCGTTGGACCGATGAACAGCTAAGTGTTCTTATCGACGGCGCGGAGCAGGGTTCGGTCGAATTCAAAAAAGGGTTTTCTCCGCAGCAGATCGAATTCGATTGTCTCTACCTAGATGATATTTCTCTGGAGGGGGAAGGAAGTTTTTCCCTCGATTGGGAGAATGGATATGCGGCGGAGGTTGATCCGGCAGAGAATGCGACGGCAGCGGTTCTGCGTGCCTTTGGATTTGATTCCTTTGTGATCAGTCTAGATCCGGAGAGCCGGGAGTTTCCGATGATGCAGGTGTCGAAAGCGGGGGAACAGTCCGCGGAAGCTACTATACGGTTTCAGCTCAAAGGCGAACGATCCGGCCTCACCATGGATTGGAGTCAGAGCTTGTCGGTGGGTGGATCCGAATCGGCAATGGAACCGATCCAATTTCCGAAATTGTTGGTCAGTGATGTTTACCATCTGAAGATTGCGGAGGTAGGAACGGAATCCGGATTCTCGGATGAGAAGCATTTCTTCTATGTCGAACCCCGCGAAGATCTTCCCGGCCCGTCCAAGTTTGGTCTCCACGATAGCAATAACCGTACCTTTGGTTCGTGGCCGGATCCGCTGGGTATCGATTTTGCCCATGCGTATTCTTATTGGTCCTATATTGTTGGACCGGCTTGGATACGCGATTTTAACGGGGAGTATGGGCTGGATCCCGAGACTCCGCCGGAGGAGTGGGCGTGGAATCCCCGCGTAGATTGGCATATCGGGCATGGGCTCAAAGTGTACTTATCGCTGCAATCTGAGCCGTTTCAGGACTGGATGCGGGCCTACGAATACCCAGAGCAGAGGATGAAGGAGTATCCTTGGGGAATCCGGGGTGGATTTCCGAAGATGGATCTCTACCGGGATTTCGTTCACGAGGCGGCGAAGCGGTATCAGGGGAAAGTCGAATACTACGAAATCGAAAACGAGCCCAATGCTGGCGGGAAAAATCAGATTCCCCCGAAAGCCTATGTGGATATCGCTCGTGCGGTTTATGAAGAGGTCCATTCTGTCGATCCGGAAGCAATGGTTTTCGGAATCTGCGGAACAGGTAATTTTGTTCCTTGGATGGAAAAGGTCTTTGCGAACGGCGGGAATCGTTTCATGGACGGCGTTTCCATTCATACCTATGTGACTCCGAGTCTTCCCGAGCCATCGGGTCTTCCGGGGAAACTAGCCAAGGTGGAGGCTCTGATTGACTCGACGGGAGCGAGTATGCCCGTCATCAACTCCGAAACAGGGACCTACGTAGCGCTGCGGGAAGTTGTCGACGAGCCGATATCGGAAGAGCGATTGAAAGAGATGATCGATCAGGGCACGCGGAGTGTGTTCTTGAGCAGTGGCTGGCCCAACTATGCGGTTTCCGAGCGGCAGGGAAGTATTTCGATTCTACGCAATGCGGTTTATAATTTTGCAGCGGGGGTAGAACGCTTTGTCTTCTTTGGGTGGAATCCCGAGTGGCCTGGTCTCGAAAAAGGGGAAGACTGGACCCAAACTGGCAACGCGAATGGTTTTTCGTTGATCTCAATGTCCCGTGATGGAGTGCGGACGCCGAGCTGGCGAACCCTAGCCATTGGTGTATTGGTAGAGCAGTTGCGTTCAGCCCGTCTAGATTCGGTTCAGGCGATCAATCAGGGAGGTGTCCGCGGGGCGATCTTTTCAACGCAGGCTGGAGGGGAAACCGCCGTCCTTTGGTCTCCACTGGGAAAGAGGACCGTTCTTTTGAAGGTTCCGTCCGGAGAAATGGAGGTCGTCGACCTTTTTGGAGCTTCCCGTTCGGTTTCGGGCTCGGATACGGTTGCTCTCGAGCTGGGTGAAGAACCGCAGTATTTTCATGTGAACAAGCCTGGACTGAGTCTCGGAGCCTCACCCGTGTTGAATTTGACTCAGACCAATCGTCCGGATGGCGGGATTGACGTTAGCTTTTCCCTGGTAAACCGCAATCCGAGTCCGTGGTCGGGCCAAGTCCACTTCCCGGACCAGCAGGGCTGGACCTTTGATCCCGCCGAGCTAGATTTCTCTTTGGAGGCTCGGTCGATGGAGAACCTGCAAGTGGTTGCGAGTCCTCCCCGGACGGGAGGCGAGACGCAGGTTTTTCTTTCCGCAGAGCTATCTCTCCCCGATGGGGGGACATTCTCAATTCCGATGGCTCTGAAGCGACGCCCGGTTCTCGGGATCTCTGATATCCAAAGTGAAGGATTCGAGGAGCTGGTTTCTCCAAACTCCTCGGTCCAACGATATGTGCTGAACCGTCCCGAGCAGGTTGTGGTGGGGCGTCCGCCGAAGTTGACGTCGATTCAGGAGGATCAGTTCTGGAAGGGGCCCGATGAGCTGTCGGCGGCAGTCAGGCTTGGCTATAACGAAAAAGGGTTGTTCATCTACGCGGACGTTGTCGATTCCGAGGCATCCGTTCCGGAAACCTGGCCGGGAGTACGCGGTTCGGCAGTGGAGATTTTCTTCGACCTCCGTTCGCCGAAGGATGGATTTGGGGAGGGTGTCGGCGAAGGTGTCTATCAGGTTGTTCTGCGCCCCGCTCTGTCGGAAAGTGAATCGGTAGCGATTTGGAACACCCGGGAGGAGAAGGGAGTCCTTGAGGGAACAGTGGCCGAGGGTGGCCCAACCGAGGACGGCTATTGGGTCGGGTTCTATGTTCCCTGGGAGTCATTGGGGCGGAGCCCTGAGGAAATGCAGCCGTTCGGTTTTGACATCGGTTTCGATAGTCCTACGGAGGATGGTAAGGATCGCAAGAATCAGATTATGCTGTTTGGAACGGCCTCGAACAGTTCGGACGCGAGCCACTACGGCGTGGTGATTCTGGAAGAATAGAGCTTGGATTGCTCTGAAGTGCTCGGCGGAGAGAGGCGGGCCGAGCATTAGGATTTCGAATCCGGGCGGGATTTAAGGGTAATACCTGTCGAACTTTCCCCGAAAAGGATTGGGGTCGGGGCGGCGTGAATTAGTTTTCGCGGGTGAAACGCAAAGAAAACTCTCGTGAGATCATTCCGGTCTGCCCGATTTCCCAACCCGTCATTCTATTCAGCAGTGTCTTCGGGCCGTTTGCTCGCGACGACGAATACGGGAGCCGTGCCATCAATCCGATGGAGCTGTATCAGAATCAGGTGACGCGGGCTCAAGGTCCGTTTTCTTTGCGGATGTTTCATCGTTCCTGGGGATTGATGTTGATCCGCGAGAACATTGAGAGTCCGAGCACTCTTTTGGATTTTCCGAGCCGGGACCGGTTTATCGAGGAATTGCAGAAACACCCTTATGATATCGTGGCGATCAGTGCGATTCCCCCGAACTTCTTGAAGGTGAAGGAAATGTGCCGACTCGTGCGGCTCTATCTGCCCGAGGCCAAAATTATTGTTGGCGGCCACATTACGGGCATTGCCGACCTGAAGGCGCGAACTGGAGTGGACTATGTGTCCCGTGGGGAGGGCGTTCGGTGGATGCGATCGTTCCTTGGGGAGAAGGTGGATCGGCCGATTCGGCATCCGCGAATCCTTTCGGGAATTGGCACGCGGACCATGGGAATGAGGTTGAGCGAAAAGCCTGGCGAGGTGGCCGCTACGCTCATCCCGTCGGTGGGTTGTCCGATGGGCTGCAATTTCTGCGCGACCTCGGCGACTTTTGGGGGCAAGGGACGCTTTATTGATTTCTATAAAGACGGTGACGAACTGTTTGAGGTGATGGTTGAGCTGGAGCGTGACCTGAAGGTGCAGTCGTTCTTTGTGATGGATGAAAATTTCCTCTTTCACCGTCGTCGGGCTCTCCGGCTTCTCGAGAGAATGAAGGAGGGGCGGAAAAGTTGGTCCCTCTATGTCTTCAGTTCGGCCAACGTTCTGAAGTCCTACAAGATCGAGCAGCTGGTTGGCCTGGGGATTTCCTGGGTCTGGATGGGCCTTGAGGGAAAAGCGAGCCAGTATGCCAAACTGGCGGGGGCAGACACCCGGGCGCTGGTTCGGGAACTCCAATCGCACGGGATCAGCATCCTGGGCTCGACGATCATTGGATTGGAGGAGCACACGCCGGAAAATCTTCCTGAGGCGATCGAGTATGCGGTCAGCCACGACACTGAATTTCATCAGTTTATGCTCTACACACCCGTTCCCGGGACTCCCTTGTTCGAGGAACATCGCGAGGCGGGAACTCTACTGGACCCGGAGGGAGAGCAGTTGGCCGATGCGCATGGGCAGCTCAAATTCATGCATCGGCATCCTAATATTCCCGCGGGAGAGGAGTCGGGGTTTTTGTTGAGAGCGTTTCAGCGCGATTTTGAAGTCAATGGCCCTAGTGTTCTCCGAATGGCCCGCACCCTGTTGCAGGGTTGGAGGATGTATGGAAAGAGTGAAGACGGGAGAGTCCGAACAAGGTTGCGTAGAGAGGCGCGCTCACTGGCTTTTCAGTATGCGGCTGCCGTGGCCGGCGCGCGCCGATGGTTTCGTAAGGAACCCGAGATCCGCGCTAAGCTGGACACTCTCCTACGGGAGATTAAAAAAGAGTTTGGGCTTCGGGCCAGGCTCGCCGCGGCAGTGGGGAGGGTCTGGGTATACCGTTCCTTGAAGGCCGAGTCCCGTCGACTCGGGTCGGGTTTCATTATGGAGCCGCCCACCTTCCGGGAGAGCAGTCTGAGCTCGGCCGGGGCTTGAAGGATTTAGGTGGGGCATGGCTTCAGCCTTGCCCGCGTAGTCCTGGCGATTCTCGTCGTCGGTTCGTTTTCGGCGACATTTCGCAGCTCGGTTTCTTTTTCGTCCGTTTCGGTGGGCGCTAAAGCAACCCACCCACAGAGTGGGGCATGGCTTCAGCCTTGCCCGCGTTGGTCCGGCGGTTCTCGTCGTCGTTTCGTTTTCGGCGACATTTCGCAACTCGGTTTCTTTTTCATCCATCTCGGTGGGCGCTAAAGCAACCCACCCCACAGAGGGCCCGTCGTTCCGATAGAGGTTCGAAGTCTCTTGAATAATCTGGAGGTATGGGATTGGGTTCGCCGTATGAATACCCCAGTTGCGATTATCGGTGGTGGCCCTTGCGGTCTTCTCTCTTCCCTCTACCTTTCCCGTCTCGGGGTTAAGAACGTCGTTCTGGAAAAGCACCCGGGCATCTCCTTTCATCCCAAGGCGATGGGAACCAGTCGAAAAACGGCGGAAATCTTTCGTCAGCTCGGACTGCTCGATGCGATGCTGGAGAAAGACATCGTCGATGGGGTCGAGAATGTCCAGGTCTGGCTACGAAGCTTGGCCGGAGAAGAGTTTGGGAGGTCTCCTCGCGTCAAGGAGGAGGATGGGTCGACTCCTTGCAAGCGTTACCACTGTCCGCAGCCTCACACGGAATCCGTTTTGAGGAAGGCGGTTGAGCGGGAGGAGCATTCGGAGTTGCGCTTTCACTCTCATGTGACCGCGTTTGTTGATTCTGGAGAGGACGTTTCTTTGACGGTGGAGAACCGGGAAACCGGGGAGGTAGAAACCCTTCGAGCCCGCTGGGTGATTGCGGCTGACGGTGCAGCCAGCGCTGTGCGGGAGAAACTGGGCATCGAGACCTACGGACCGGGTGATCGCGGGCATTTTCTCAATGTTTATTTCCGAGCCGACTACTCCGAACTCATTAAAGGCCGGGAATCCCAGCTCTACAGCCTGTTGGATGACGAGTATTACGAACTGATGGTCGCCGTGAATGGGAAGGATGAATGGCTGATGCATCATTTTCTCCAGCCCGGTGAGTCGCCGGAGGACTACTCGGCCGAAGCTTTTCAGGAGATTATTCAAGGGGTCTCGGGCGCTCCGGAGATTCCCGTCGAGGTCATCAGCATCAGCCCTTGGGTGATGAGCCCCAAAGTTGCGGCCCAATGGCGTTCAGGACGGATTTTCCTGACCGGGGATGCCGCAGCGCGACTCTCGCCTGCAGGAGGCCTGGGGATGAACAACGGTTTGCAGAGTGCGGCCAATCTCGCCTGGAAACTGGCCGCAGTGGTGCATGGTCAGGCGGCGGAAGGCCTTCTCGACACGTATGGGAGGGAACGCTCAGACGTGGTGAAGTACATCTTCGAGAATGCCGAAGGCAATGCGGATGAGGTTTTTGAAATCGTCGGCATGGCTATGTGTGGAAACTGGGACGGGGCGAAGGAGAAGATTCGACATTCACGCCGCAGTGGTAGTGGTGCCGGAGTCGACCTCGGTCTCGCCTACGGCCAAGGAGCGCTGGTTCCCGACGGGACGGGTGCCCCACAGCTAGAGGATCCGGCCAACGAGTATATTCCCACAGGTCGTCCGGGGCATCGGGCTCCGCACATCCCTCTCGAGGGACCGAACGGAGAAACGTCATCCATCGATCTGTTTGGCTTGAGCTTTGTGCTTCTCGTCGGTCCGGATGGAGGGCCTTGGCAGGCGGCTGCGGAAGATTTGCAATCCAAGTATTTTCAGGGAGTGTCCCTGAGGGTCGAAGTCATCGGGGAAAGCCTCGATGTCGATGTGAAAGCAATGCTCGACCTGTACGGCATATCCTCGAAAGGCGCTATCCTCGTCCGTCCGGATGGCTACGTAGCCGCCCGCTGGGCGAAGGGAGAGGGCGACGAATTCGAGTCGCTCGAGGCGGCGGTTGCGACGATATTTGGTAGGTAACGTCCCTTAGGTTTCGACCGCCCTCGATTCTCTATTCAAGAGGCTAACCGTCCCTTAATCACTTTCGCCGGAATACCCGCGGCGATGGACATCGATGGAACATCTTTTGTCACTACCGATCCGGCACCGACGACCGAACCTTTTCCAACGTGCACGCCAGCGGTGAGGTTGACTCGACCTCCGATCCAGCAGTCGTCTTCGATGGTGATGGGGGCGGGGCGGAGGCCCTGGTTGTGGATCGGTTTGTCTGGATCGTCGAATATGTGATTGGCGGCGATCATCATGCCGTGAGAGGCGATGCGGACTCCGTTGCCGATGGAGATCTGGCCGGATGGGTCTTCCCGGGTTCCTCCTCCGACGAGAATCGTATAGGCTTGGACTGAGCAATTGTCTCCGAAGGACACGTTACCCTGGATGATCGCTCCTTCGGCGATGATGCAGTTTCCGCCGAAAACGATCTTCCCGTTGCGTGGATGGATCTTGGCACCGGGGTGGAAAAGGCAACTCTTCGGCGCTTCGACGTTCTTGTGACGCAGCGCGAAATGACGGCCAATTCGGTAGAGGAGCCGTTCTTTACAGTTTCCGGGCTTCTTCGGCATGCTGTAGCCGCGATCGAGTAAATTCCAGAGGCTCATGGGAAGGGGAGGTTTAGACGTTAAGAGGTTTGGAGGTTAGGACGTTCTGAGGTTAAGAAGTTGTGACGTTTTGAGGTTGAGAGATTAGGGAGGTTTGAGGTTGGGAAGTTTAAAGGGTGAGTTCGACCATTTCAGCGTCTGAGGCCGGTAGGCTGTTGCAAAGGATGCGTGATCCGTCGTGGGAGAAGACGGGATGGTGGCAGACACGATTCGGATTGCGGCCTGGATCTTCCTTCTCCCCCCGGTATTTGGGAAGTTGGACGCGGTGAACGATCTCACCGGTTTCGCGGGAGATGAAGACGACCGCACCTCCGTCGCCGTAGGATTCGTCGGTAACGATCAAATTGTCGTCCGCCGGGCTGACGCTCGGATGGCCTCCGCTATGGTGGTCACTCAGTAGGCGGTACCCCGAGCCGTCGTAGCGAACTTCGGCCAAGGCGGTTTTCCCTGGGTTCTCGGGGCGGGGACCGTATCCGATCAAACGCTCCCCATCCGGTTGCCAGGCCCAGTGTACTCCCCGGCGATCGAAGCTGATGTCGACGGCTAGGTTTATCTCTTTCAGTTCCCGGTCTGCTGTGAAGACGGATGTGATCTTGGGTTCTTCGCGGCGCGGGTCGACACAATGGTTCCCGAAAAAGAAGAGGCAACGGGTTCCCTGGCGGTTCCAGCGGACGCAATAAGTCATGAGGGTGAGCCCTTCTTCGGGGCCGAGTCGTTCCTTTATGCGTTGGTCCTCTTCGAGGATACGTTCCCGTTGAGGATGATTTCGAAGAATCTCCTCCGTAGAGAGCACTAATTCGGAAGAAGAGGGAGGGCCGAAATCGATTGAGGAAATCCCATGCTTCTGGCGTTCCTGAAAGGGAACGATGGCAAGTTCCGGACGGTAGAGTTTCTCGGGGTGTCCGTAGCCCGCCGCGTAGAGCAGGCTATGCGAACAGGAGAAACCGGGTTCTCCGGAAGGGGGAAGACCCTCCATGTCTCCGGGAACGACTACTTCTTTTCCGGTGGCGAGCTCCCGGCGGGTTGTGCTGGGACGTAGATCGTTGCCGGATTGGAAGTAGACGAAGCGGGCGTCGGGGGACCAGCTTTGCCAGAACCCGGTGTGCCAGAAGCTGGGAGTGACCGGATGGCGGCCAAAACGGTCGAGGATTTCGCCTTCAGCGGAGAGGACGATGACTTCCCCCTCGCCGGTTTTCCGATCGGCTCCGGCGATGAGCATGCGACCGGAGCCGTCCGGCGCATACGGGCAAAGACTGTAGTAGCTGTGCACACACCAGCGGTCGGGAACCGGAAGGGTGCGAAGAGTCGGGGAGAGGGTTGTTGGAGAATTCATAAATTATCTAAAGACGACTAGAGGCTTTTTGTGGCTGGGTTGCTTCAGCGCCCAGCTTTCGAATGTGCGATACGTCGAAACGGCTGTCGCCATTTCGCTCCGTGGGAAATTGACGGAAGTTCGGTAAAAAGTTGGTATACCGGATTGTCGGTTCGGTCATCGGTCTCACCCAGCCTTCGCCCGAGGCTACGGCGGGCTGGCTGACCGACGCTACGGCCCGGGCGAATGTCATTCGTTGAGGCGGTGTCATTCGGTTATTTTCGGAAGATAACCTTGGGGCCGAACCCCTCCATCCCGCGTCCGCGGAATCCCCCTCTCCAGCAACCCCCGTCGCCAAGGCTATGGAGGTCAAGAGCAGGGGATAAGTTTCAGGGGACTGTTGGTTGTTCTTCGAATCAAAAGTAGCTCTGTGTTTTGGGTGAGGACTTTCTGCCTTGCCGAGAAGGGAAGAGGCTTGGACGTCGATTTTGACTCCCCTCCTCCTCGTAGGAGGGGGGGACCAGCGCCAGCTGGTGGGGAGGTCCTGCCGGAACGGATAGATCCGCAAACTCCGGTCGTTCACAGTAGGCACGCCGCAGAATAGCGAAACGATCAGTCTCTCCAATCTGGGCCTTTGAATCGGAAACTGAAAACCAGAAAACATCCAAACTTCAAAACCTCAAAACCTCAAAACGTCTTAACCTCTAAACGTCTGAACCTCTTAATCTCCCAAACCTATCGTCCCATCCAGCCTCCGTCGACGGTCAAGATGGAGCCGTGGACGTATTTGGATGCGTCTGAGCAAAGGAAGAGAGCCGGGCCTTTGAAATCTTCGGGATTACCCCAGCGTCCGGCAGGAATACGGTCGAGGATCTGTTGGCTGCGGACGGGGTCATTGCGCAGCGCTTCGGTGTTGTCGGTGGCAATATAGCCGGGAGCGATGGCGTTGACGTTGACTCCTCGGCCGGCCCATTCGTTGGCGAGGGCTTTGGTGAGTTGGCCGATTCCTCCTTTACTGGCGGCGTAGCCCGGGACGGTTATGCCTCCTTGGAAAGTGAGGAGAGAAGCGGTGAAAACGATCTTCCCTGAACCCCGTTCGACCATTTCTTTGCCGATCTCGCGGCTGAGAACGAACTGAGCGTTGAGGTTGGTTTCGATGATGGTGTCCCAATATTCATCAGGATGCTCGGCTGCAGGTTTACGGAGGATATTGCCCGCGTTGTTGATCAGGATGTCAATCTGCGGGTGGTCCGCTTTTACCGATTCGATAAAACGATAGAGGGAATCGCGATCGGAGAAATCTGCCTGGTAGGCCGAGAACTTTCGACCGAGAGTCATTACGGATTTCTCGATGGCGCTGCCGGATGATTCGAGCGAGGCGCTGACGCCGATGATGTTGGCACCGGCCTCGGCGAGGCCCTCGGCCATGGCGAAGCCGATCCCACGCTTACAACCCGTAACGAGTGCGGTTTTTCCGGAGAGGTTGAATCGTTCAGGTGTTTTCATAAGCGGTATAATTCGATGATGAGCAGAATGATTGACAGCAGAATCATTTTCGAAGTGTTTTCAGGGTTACGTTGAGATTGTTCAGATTTATCCAGTGTATTGCCTTGAGGCGGGTGAGTTGGAGCAGGCGTAAAATATGGTTTTCATAAGATTGAAAGTGTTTGTGGATAGCGGATAAGTGCCAGGCTGTGGTCGGTGTGAGAAGGCACATTCTCTGTCTTCCGGATAGTCGGCCTTCGATATGGATTTCTACTGGAACTAATCCTCCATCTGGAAATTTGAGTAAATGGAGCAGGGCTTCGCGATACAGGTTGGCCTCAAGGCAGGTTCCCCAATCGTCCAGTAAAGAGCATAAGGTGTTTTTGAGAATTTCACCGAAGTCATCGATATTTATCCAGTTCCGTTGATCGATTGAGTAGGAGCGCCTCTTATTTAGGTCCAAGGTCGTTGAGACAAATTTTGATTCCACCGATCCGGGTCGGAAATTTATAATTTTTCCATGGCGCAGGTTAGCCAGTAAAAGGTAATGGATCGTTTGCTTGTGGTGATGTCCATTCAGTGAGTCCGCAGTCTTGAGCTCATAAATCGAGCTGCGGTTGACAAGCAGGTCTATATAATAATCTTTTGAAAAACTTTTGTGAGATGCATGTAAGGAAACTTCTCTCATCGCATCGAGATTACTACGTGTTACCCGTTCAGCTAATTCTGACTGGTAAATCTTTTCATCTAAAAAACGTCCAATCTCATTGTGGATATCAAATGCGTGCCCCATTATGCAGTTGTCGATTTGATGGAACGAATTCTGACCAATTGGGGACAACTCTACTGAACAAGTGATGGGCATGGAGATGCTAAGATTCCAAGGTGAAAAGTGTCCCGTTTATGGCATCTGCCATTCGAAGCGTTGTTTCCTAGCAGGCATCAAAAAATCATTCTGCTGTCAATAATTCTGCTTGCTTAAGATGTTGCACGGCAATCGATGAGGACCTTCATCGCGTTCGGATTCTCGTCGAGTTGTTGGAATGCTTGAGGGAGATCGTCCAGTGGCTTTACGTCGGTGATCAGGGCTTCCAAAGGTAGTTTCTTCTCCGCCACCAGCCGTAGAGCTTTTTCGTAGTCTTTGGGTTCGTAGACGCGAGCTCCGATCATATTCAACTCTTTCCAGAAGAAATGGAAGAGGTTGATTTCAATCGGTTGCGGGTAGATGGCGACGACGACGATTCTCCCGCGAATGGCGAGTAGATTGGTCATGGTCGAAGAGGCGGCTTTTGAGCCGGACACTTCAAAAACGATATCTGCACCACTTCCTCCCGACTTCTCACGGCAGAAGGCTTCCAAGTCGACTTCGGTTGGATTGACGGCTTCGAGCCCGAGCTTGCGGGCAAACTCGATGCGGAAGGGGTTGACCTCGGATAGAATGACTCGGGCTCCCGCTTCTTGGGCGACGAGGGCGACGAGGATCCCGATCGGTCCGCCGCCGAGGACGACTGCGAGTTCATCGGGCTTGAGGTCGCCCCGGTTGACGTCGTGGCAAGCCACGGCCAGCGGTTCGCAGAGAGCGGCGAGCTTGAGATCGGTGCCCGGAGGGGCCTTGTGCAGTGTAAAGGCGGGAACAGTCCAACTGTTTTGAAATGCACCCGGAGAGTCGATCCCGATAAACTTGAGCTTCTCGCAGATGTGGCTGTGACCCCGGTCCGCCGGGGTTTCCAGGCGATTGTCGAGTGGCCGAACGACGACCGGATCGCCTGGGGCAAAGCCTTCGACGCCCTCGCCGACTTCAGCTACGGTGGCCGAAGCTTCATGTCCGATGGTCTGCGGCATCGAAACCCGTTGATCCATGGCACCGTGATAGATATGCGTATCGGTGCCGCATATTCCACAGAAGGCTACGTCCAAGCGGACTTCGCCAGGGCCTGGGGAGATGATGTCTCCCTCGCGGACGGAGAACGTTTTGTTACCTTCGTAATATGCGGCTTTCATGGTTTTGGGGGAGGTTTGGAGGTTTGGAAGTTTAGAGGTTAAGATGTTTTGAGGTTTAGAAGTTCCCAGTTCCCAGTTCCCAGTTTTTCGGTTTCCGGTTGGGAGGTGAGGGGACAGAAAGGTTGCCTTGGTGTTTTGGGGAGTTTTATCCGTCGTTTGCGATTCGCCATTTGCCATTCTCGCAGTTTAGGCTGGTGGTTGTGTTCGTGTGCGACTCGAGGACGGAGATCGTCTGTTTGTCTTGGTCTACTCCCAGTTTCCAATGGAATTGGTGGGTTGGATCTTCGATGATCCCGAGAAAGCCGTCTTCCTTCTTGAGGTGCCAAGCAGCGATTGCACCGGGAGTGTCCAGACAGATGGCGTGGGCCATGACTGAGGAAGGCTTGGGTTTGTCCTGATTCCATTGGACCAGGAGTCCGCTTCCCGGCTTCCCTTCGGTGGGCTGATTGGGAAGAGGATGATAAGCGTCATGCATGAAACCGTAGACCGGTCCAGAAAAAGAATCTTCGGTTAGGTTGAAGATCTTCATTCCTGCGTAGCCTCTGCGGGCTACCAGGCGATCCGGCTGGACAATTTTAAGATTCAGGTGTCCGTCGCGGTTGTTCAGGAGCCAGGAGCAAGAGGTTTTGACGGGCATCGAGGCCTCGACCCAATCCAGAACGAAAACCGCGTGTTCTCCGCACAGGAACCAAATCCGGGTATAGGAATCGATGGGGAGGCCGTAGGTGGCCGCGGCTTCGGAAGCAATGGCGGTCACGTCGCCCCGTTGCTCGGCGAGGAGAAGACGAGCTTTTCGGTCGATGGGTTCTCCACATCCGGCTTCGGTGGAATAACTGCGACTTCCGGAAAAGGTTTGTTCCAAGTGGCGTAGTTTTTTCGGCTCATCCTGAGGACCCAATGGATCCGGGGCATTCACCAGAAAAGAACAGGTGTTGTGAGTCTGGCTCGAGGTCTCAAGAGAGTGGATGAGATTGCGATAGCAGCTGTGCCCGGGATCGACCAAGAGGCGTTCCTCATTGTGGCTGAGAATGAAGCTGTTGAGATCTCCGTGAAGGTGGGCGATGGCGTGTAGGGGATCGCTACCCGTTCGAGTGGCGAGGACCGTTTTGCCCTCAAGCGAATTGCGGGCGATGACGTTGCCACAACTGAAGGTTTCCAAGGGTCGGATTCCGGCCTCTTCAGGACGGATCGCCTCCGCGGCCTGGGGAAGGAGGACCATCGTGAGGAATCCATAGTCGTTGATGAAACCGAAGCTGGCCCGGTCGGTCGGAAACCGATCAATGCAGGGAAGGTAGAGGGTGTCGAACAGCCATCGCGCCAAGCCGGCCATCTTGGGATGGCTCTCCTTCGCATGGACAGCGAGATGGAGAAGATTGTCTGCCGAGGGGCGATAGATGGCGGCCGAGTCTCCGAAATTCGCACTGCGGGGCATGGGGAAGGCCCCCAGCCCTGCCAATGGTTTCTGGTAGAGGAGCGAGGCGGCGTCCCAGCGCGGTTTCAATACGAAGGGTTCCAGCGGAAGTTCTGACTTCCAGTCGGGGCGACTGCGGATCAGGGCCTCGCGGGTGAGAACGAGCCCGGTCATGGCGTAGTTTCCGTATTGAAGAGACTCGCCGTAGGAGCCGTCGGGTTGGAAGAAATCGACGCATCGGCGATAGTCGTCGGCAGCGTAGGAGATTGCTTCGGAATCCTTCAGCACCGCTGCGGCGACCGTATATCCAGCCAGGAGAATGCAGCGCCAGTTGTTGGCGTGGGTGTTCTGGTCGAGCCAAGCGCGGCAGAGATCCATTCCCTTGGATCGGAGAGCTTCGAGGAGTTCTTCTCGTTCGGCTTCGGTGAAGACGTCTCCGGCAAGATCCAGAATGACTGCGAGAGACCAGCTCAGGTGGGCCGTCTCGAGATGTCCTTTGGGGGCTTCTGCTCCCCCTTTGCGAAACGCGGGTCCGACCCAATCGTCGACGGAGCGCCGGGCCACGGAGAGGGTGATGTCCCGGAGCCAGATTTTTACCGTTTCGGTAGGCTTGAGCGCGTAGGCAATCGCCGCGGTGGTGAGATACTCGGAGGAGAAATGCCACCATTCGCACGTTGCCTTCGTGTCGGCGAGGCCGGGGGACTGGGCGCGCCGGTCCACCCGGTTCAGCAGATCCCAGAAGAGGTTTCGGTAGGGTTCCTCTTTGCGGGCCTGTTGAACCAGGTCGCGCTCCCGCGCATCGAAGAAGAGGCTCATCGCAAGGCGGTCAGGTCCATGTCTTTGATCAGGACTCCGTCGGGCTGAGAAGCGACGAAGAATACCGCGGAGGCGACCTCCTCGGCTTTGAGGAACTTGCTGCGGTCGACTTCTCGGCCATCCCAGTAGGCCGTGTCGACCGAGGAGGGGGAGACTGCCGATACCCGGATCTTGTCCGCGGCAACCTGCTGCTGAAGGCCGGAGGTGTATCCGTTGAGCGCGAATTTGCTGGAGCAATACAGTGGGGCGGTCGGATTGGTGACCTTTCCGACGACCGAGGAAACGTTGATGACGTGTCCACTCTTGCGTTCCTTCATGGACGGCAGAACGGCCCGGCTGCAGAGGAAAACGCCTGTGACATTGGTGTCCATGATCTTGCGGAAGTCTTCCACCGAGCACTTGGAGAGATCGGTGGCGAAGCCAACTCCGGCGTTGTTGACGAGGATGTCGACCGGTCCCAGCTCATCGGCGATCTTCGCGAAGGCAGATGCGACGGAGGATTCGTCGGTGACGTCGACCGGGAGGGCCAGCGTCGGGGATCCACTCGACTGAACGGCCTTTTCGGCCTCTTTCAATCGTTCGGGGTTGCGGGCGAGCAACGCGACTTTGCATCCAGCTTGGGCGAAGAGTTTTGCCGCTTCGAGGCCGATTCCGCTCGAGGCTCCAGTGATGGCTACGGTGAGATTTTTTAGGTTTTTCATGGTGGGAGGTTAAGAGGTTAAGAGGTTGAGAGGTTGGGAGGTATTGGGGATCAGAAGTACCCGCCTCGGGCGACGATCTCCTGGGCTGACATCCCTTCGCGTATCCATTGTTTGAGTTCGGATTCGCCATTGGCGATTTCCTCGGCGCGGATGAGGATCTCAACGCTGAGATTTCGCGGAACGCAGAGAGCGCCATCGATGTCGGCGAAAATCAAGTCCCCGGGGCGGACGATGACATCACCCATCTGAATCGGTGTCTGCCAGGAGCTGATGCGGAAACGTCCCAGCATGCCGTTGGAGCTGCGGTAACGAATCCAGACGGGAAAGCCGAGGTCGAGTACGCGGTCGGTATCGCGGACACCGCCGTCGACGACGGCGCCACGGCAGTTCTTGCGTTGAGCCGCCATCGTCATGCACTCGCCCCAGTGAGCGGACTCGCGGTCGAGAGAGGTATCCCAGACGACGAAGGAGTTCTCGGAAATGTCGTCGAGCATCTTGGCGCGCTCAGCCATCTCATTCTTGAGAGTAAGGTTCTTGGCGCCCTTAATGGTAAAGGCAAAGCCGGCGGCTTTCATTTCGTCGCGTAGCGGGATCAAGCCGTTGGGCAGCGTCTGGTTGGTGAGTCGCTTTTCCCGGAGGGCGTCATTGACGGCGGCCGAAAAGATCTGTTCGTAGCGATCGCAGATTTCTTTTTCCGGGATCGGCAGGGGGGAGGTGGGGTTTACTTCCCGGTCGGCTTCGAGGTCTTCGAGTTTCATGGTAGTGGGCTTGGGTTAGATGGATTGAATGCCGAGCAGATGGGCTTGTCCCATCGCGAGAACCACCGGACCAAAGGCATGGTGGTCGTTGACTTTCGCGGGGTGGGCCCGGTACTCGAGCTTTGTGCCCTGCCCGGGGCTGAGGCATCCGCAGCAGGTGTGGAAGATGTCCGTATCCTCGGTGATGTAGGCGTTGAGTCCTTTGAGTCCCCGTTGGAATCGTTCCATCTCCGAATCGGGAATCAGGCCCGCTTGGATGCCCGCCCCGAGGGCGTAGAGCATAAGGCCGGAACCGGAGGTTTCGACGTAGGCGAGGCGGAGATCCGTCATCTCCTGGTGCCAGAGACCTTCCTCGTCCTGGAATTTTGCACAGGCTCGGACATGGTCTTGGAAGAGCGAGATGGCTTCGGCTTTGCGCGGATGGTCGTCGGGCAGGTAGATCGCTACATCGGCGAGGGCCAGGGCGGCCCATCCATTGCCGCGACTCCAGTGGTCCTCAGTCTTGTGGCCGGCACCGCTGAAATTGTGGGCTTGGATAACGAGTCCGGTATCCTCGCGGTGGAAGGCTTTGACCATTTTAGCCGTTTGTTGAAAGGCTTCTTCCAGGTAATCGTCGTTGCCGAGCGCGAGACCGGTGAAGAGGAGAAACGGGCTGACGGCGAAGGCGACGTCGATCCAGATCTTTTGTTCTTCCGGATTGTTGGGGTGGCAAAGGATTCCTGCGTTGTCGCGGGGAGCCTCGTTCATGATCTGCTCCGCGTATTGGCGGGCGGCCTCTTCCACTTCGGGGAGCTTTCCACGCCATAGAAGCCAGGCGGCACCGTTCCCCCCGCAGAGGTAGTTGGGGAAGTTGGCGGGAAAAGATCGTTCGCCGCGAACATAGGGCATGATCTCGCTGCGAATCTCTTCGAGAAGATTCTCGTCTTGTGTCTCGGTGGCCAAACGGGCCATTCCGTGCATCGAGACGATTCCCGGGTAAACATCATAGGAGCCTTGAACGGCTTTGTGCTTCCGGAAGGCCGCTTGGGCGAGGAGGAAAGGGGAGGTTTGTTTCATGGGTCAATCTAGGGTGGGTATTAGATCATTTTAGGGGGAGTTTCGTCTATAGAGCGGCTTGATAATGTTTGCACTATTTTGACTTGGGTGAAGTGGGTCGATTGGGGCTTGCCATGCGGCTTTGAGGGGGAGGTGAATTCTGGAGAGATTAATGAACCAGCTGGGCAGGCACACGCCTAGAGTCATGCCACTACAGCGGGAAGAGAGAGAGTCGTGGGTGCATTTCTGTTTTGGCTCTGTGAGTTTCGTCAACGAGGCTTGTTCCCGCTCGGTTTAGACGGAGCGCTGCCCTTCACGAGATGCAGCCTTTAAAGTTGAGAATCTCATTTTTGTCGATCTTCCCCCGCATCTCATCCTCTGGAGAGGAATGGCGAGAGCCATTTCTACGGGCTTGGGGAGAAGTTGGAATCTCGCGGGAAGTCACTGAAAACTGAGGTTTTCAGCTCCGCACCGTTCCGCTCCAGCGGGGCGGGAGAGTACTGAATCATTAAGGCGGGCGGGAAACTCATAGGATATTGTATTATTTTGATTCTATTGGGAGCCGAAAGAAGGTAGGGTGGTTTTATGGGCCAACGTTCGCATTCGGTGGAAATGTTCGGGGAGCCGTTCGTTCTCGCAGATGAGATGATCTTCCTCCTTCCGAAGGGAGGCAGTGTGACCATCGAGAAAGATCAATTTAAGCTCTTGTTCGTGATCCAGGCAGAGGTTCTGCATGATCTCGATGGAATGAATGGACCGCGACCGCTGCGCACGGGGGATATTCTTGTCTGCCCTCATTTCCGCTGGCACCGCTTCATCAATCCGGATCCTCATCGCGTGGCTCAGCCTCACATAATGCGCCTGTTCCTAGACGGAGAGGCGATTCGCCGCAGGGCACGGGTGCGAAGGCGCAGGCCGGAATCCAATCTCTCCGATTTCGTTTTTCATCATTTTTCGCAAACGGTCCAGTGTGAGGGGGCGATCGATAGCCACATCAACGGTTGCCTGACGGCGCTCCGCCGGGAAACTGAGGATCAGGATGTTGGTTTCCGCCACCGGGTGCGGAATATTTGCACGGATTTGTTAGTCGCAGTCGCTCGTAAAGTGGGTGATGGAGCCGGGCCCAAAAGCCCTTCTCCTGAAAAGGGTGGGCAACTTTTAGTCGTCGCGGCGAAAGAGTATATTTTGAAAAATATTGAGACTCCGCTGACCCTTGGGGAGATCGCTTGGAATACTGGAAAGGGAGAGGAACACCTTGCCCGCACCTTCAAGAAGGAGACTGGCCAGAGCGTCTTCGATTTCGTCCGGGAAGCCCGGATTAACCGATCCAAGACCTTCCTGCTCGATACCTCTTTGAACCTAACCCAGATCGCCGAGAGATCGGGTTTCAATTCCCTCTCGTTTTTCAGCCGAAGCTTTCGGGATCTGGTGGGGATGGCTCCGTCGGACTATCGGAAGCACATTCAGTCGGAAGTCACTCCAGGGCCTCGCCGTTGACCGGGGGACAGGTTACTCCGGTGGCTCGTTGTAGCGCCAGAAAGGGATGTACGCTTCTGAATATTGAGCGACCATCACTTCTTTGCTGAATCGTTCCACGTGGCCATCGACAAAGACGACATTCATGGTTCCGTCATGTGGATAGGATAGGACGGCTCCGCTGCCTCCCGAATCGACTTGTGTGTTTTGGGCGTTGGTCCAGTAGGACCCCGATCCAGGAGAGACGGTTCCGTCCATAAACAGGGCCATCCGGGCCGGGTGAGCAATCTGGTGAATGCTTGCAGGATACCAGCGATCCGACCGGACCTTCCCTTCCGACGTAGAGGTTGCGTGGTTGTTGATGCTGTAGGTGCGGTCCCATTGCTGGGTCGACGGGGTTTCCGATTCGGAGGCGGGGCATCTCATTGCGGAGGCGATTTCTCCGGGATCGTCTCCTATGGACATGTTTTCAAAACCCAGGTAGGGGGCGAGTTGATAGGGATAGGAATTGCTGCCGGGCTCGCCGTTGTAGGCCCAGAAGCGATTGTCCGGCATCCGGTGTTTATGGTCGGCGCCCCAGAGGGTGGCGGCGGCGTGTAGCTGCTTGAGATTCGCCGCGCATTTGGATGATTGGGCAAGGGCCCGAATGTGGGAAACCGAAGCGAATACGATGGAAGCGAGAATACCGATGATCGTGATCACCGTGAGAAGTTCGATGAGGGAGAAGGCTTTGCGTTGTCGACTTCTGGAAAGCCACGAGGTGTCCCGTGCGCATGAGGGGTATCTTCTCTGGGGATATCGTTTCATAGGGGTTGGGGTAGCGGAGGGAAAAGACCAGGAAGATCAGAGGATTCTACCGCCTCGATCTGCGGACCAGAAAGAGGAGAGGGGCCAAGAGGAGGAAGAGCCCGCTCATTTCCGGCTCGGGGATGGCGCTTACTGAGAGGTCGTCCAATCCGAAACCGCCTCCGTTCTGAGGTTGATCGTTGGTCCATCGTAGCCATAGGGAGTCTCCTTCCTGCCAGTTTAGACCTTCGATCGAGAGGTCGAAATCCGTTTGGTTTCCTGACCAGTCCCCATTTGCTCCACCCGCACTGGCGGATGTGGTTGAAATCGAACTACCGGTAACCGTCGAATATCCGTTTGCGGCGATTTCATTACTGGTTGAGGAAGTTACGAGGTATTCCAATGTCCAAGTGGTTTCGTTGACGTCGTTTCGCCACTTTTCGATGACATACTCAAGACTGACCCCGGAAATCGATGCTCCGGAGTTGTTGACCAGCTGAACCCCGAAATACTCCGTGTCTCCACCGTAACCATTTGAGTCAAACGTCCCCAGGGCGCGATTTGCATTGCGACCCCAGTTGTAGATGCTCCCGGTGCTGGCTGCGGAACCGCCGCTGGAACGGCCTTCGTTGAGTCCGGATCCAATGGACGAATACCAGCCCTGAAGCGTCGAGTTGTTAGTAAAGTTGAACGTTTCCGTTCCCGAGGATCCTTCGAAGAGGGGAAGGGAGTTGAAATCTTGTTCGTAGGTCCCATCGAAGGAAACCTGAGCGGCGAGGGAAAGAGGGCCGAGAACGGAGAGGATCAAGGAGAGGGGCCGAATATTTGGGGTCGTTAATTTCATAGGGTGATCGGATGTGTGAGTTGTTTTTTTTGGAGTAGATTAGATAATTTTATATTTATCTGTTAGTGTTTGTTTATGAATTATTTATATAAAAAATTAGATTTCTATAAATAGATGATTTAACAAAAAATTATGAATCTGTGACATCGTTGTTCTGGTTGCTGGCAGGATCGACGGTCCAAGGAAGATAGGGATCCTGATTGGGTCCGGCTTGTAGCCTGGGTGCACCGAAGGGAACTGCACCGGCGTCGGGTGAACCGTCGGTTTTTTCGACCGAGTCCGGCCAGCCGTTCTCTTGAGGCCGGATCGTGCCTTGGTTGCGGGCGTCGCTTTGTTCGCCGATGCGGAGGTCTGGGAACGCTTGGGTCGAATCGATGAAGTCCGGATCGCCCACGATACCCGCTTGCGTGTATTCATCTGAGAAAGTCGTGAGCTTTGCGATCTCTTCCTCTCGGATGAAAAGGTTGCCTTCCCAGACGATTCCTTGAGAGGGAGAACCCATCCCTTCGATTCCGAGGGCCCCGTCCTGGGTTCGGCTGAATATGTTGTTCACCCATTCGATGTTTTTCCATTTCTCGGGGTTGGAACGTCTTTGGACGAAGAGGCTGCGTCCCTTCGAATCGAAGGTGTTCTGGTAGATGAAAATATTCTCGGCACCGGGGCCCCAGTCGCTTCCGAATTTGAGTGGATAGCCGTAGCGCCAGGTATCCTCATACATGCGGGAGAAGAGCCCTGTCTGAACCCAGTTGCGGTAGATGTAGATGGGACCTCCCCGGTTGGAGACGAGGCTGAAGCCGACAAAGACCTCATAGCCGATGTTCTCGTAGACTTGAATATTTCGTGAGTTGTTCGACTCGAGTTCCATCATGTCGTCTTTGATGTGGTGGAGGAGGTTGGCGTACACTTTGACGTTGCGCCCTTGGATGCGGATTCCGTCCCATTGGCCTGCTATTTCGCATCCGTAAATTTCGCTGTCGTGGGCACGCAGGTGAATTCCTCCTCCCCGCATTGGGGCTTCTTCATCGCTGCTCGAGGAGGCGCCATCCCGGTAGCCATCTTTCCAAGGCCATTCGAAATCCCAGAAATTCAATATGCGGCAATTCCGAATAGTGATTCGATTGGAGAATCCCACGCCGTATTCTTCGGTAGAAATTCCGCGGTAGGAGCTCATGATCGTAAGATTCTCAAGAATGATGTCGCGGGCGGTCGGACCCTTCAGATGAACCCCGGTGAATCCCGCGTGTTTGAGGTCCAGTCCCCGCACGACCCATCCGCTACTGTTGTAGAACTGAAGAATGCCTTCGGAAGTGCCGATATTGATCGAGTAGTCGTTGGGATTTCGATCTCCTTGGAGTCGGAGGTGGACTTTGTCTTCAACCCTCCAAAGAGCGTCGCCTCGGTTGCCGGCGAGGAAGCACTCGCGATCATGATGGGAGGCGATGAGGCGTCCGTCATCATAGGAGGCCCAAGTGAGAAGGGCTCGGGACTGTCTCCCCTGCCAGGGGACCTCTGCAATCCATGCCTGGTCCTCTTCCGACCACTCCCAGCGGTCGGAATGGGGTCGCTGCAAATCTGGATCGGCTCCGTCGAGAATGACGGTTTCGCCTTCCGCAGCTTCAAGGACGAACGGATTTTGAGGGGCTGCGTTTTTTCCGGAAATGACAACACTCTCGTGGTAGACGCCTTCGCGGACGCGGATCGTATCTCCCGGATCTGCCGCGTTAATTGCCTCTTGGAGTGAAGGTGTACTCTCAATCAGCTTCTCGCCTCTCCAAATTTCGATGGGTGGATTCGCTGAGATCATGCCTGCTGCCAAGACCAAGATCGAAATGAAGAGGAGGGAAATGCGTCTTTTTGCAGCAGGGGGAACAAGCATGGGAGGACTATGCGCGATACTTCGAAAAGCATCTATTATTATTTTTGACAAAAATAACGAATCTGAAATGTTTCCTGGAGGAACAGGCGATTTTTAAAGAAGACCGCCAAGAGAGATGGAAAAAAGTGGTTCGACAGCCTCGGCAGATCTTCTGAGCGACGGTTTTCTGCATCCCAGGATCAGGAAAGCGCGACGCCTTCGCGTCCCCGCGCGCAATCTATTTCTCCCTCTCCATGGAAATCGGGAGGAAGTGCGGATTTTATTGGTCTTAGAAGGGGAAACCTTGATCGAAGAGAGTATGGGGCATCTCCTGTTGCGCCGAAATACCGTCCTGCTCTGTCGGCCGGAAGAACCGATTCTTCTCAGAGCGGGAGGTCAAAAGCGAACCGAGGTTCTGGAGCTAGTGCTGGCCGGTTCTCTAGTCCGGGATTACGCTCATCAGCTGGGAAAAATATACGGTCGGGTTTTGCGACTTCCTGAGGATCGTGATTCTCGCGCGCTTTTGAAAAAGTTGGTGAAGCGGGGAACAGAGCTCTCGGCGATGGACCTTTTTCATTGGATCTCAGGGCTCCATGAAGTGGCAAAAATTCAGATACAGAATCTCGGGCAATTGCTGGAGGGTGGGTCTAGTCTATTGGCCGATATTGCGGAACGGAATGCTTTCTCTGTGAAGTCGATTGCATTGGAGTTGGGCTGCACTGTGAATCACCTTTCTCGCAGCTGGACTCGCTATGGGCATTCTTCGTTAGTTCGTCAGGTCCGTGATATGCGGTTGGCATTGGCGAAACGTCTCCTTGAGGATTCCGACTTGCCTTTGGATGCGATTGCCGGGCGCTGTGGCTTTTCCTGTGGATCGGCTTTCTGCGCCTCTTTCAAGAAAGAGGCGGGCAAAACTCCCGGAGCCTGGAGGAAGCTCCATCGGAGTTCCAGAAGCGTTTCGTCATCTGCACATCAGGGTCGACTTAAGCCCTTCAAAGACGAGCTCCGAATGGAGGAAATTCGAGGTCATGACGAGCGACCGGTGTGTCTTTGGAACGGGCCTTTTTTTCAATTCGATGGAGGGGAGGTGAGTTTTCCCTATCACGCCCCCTATAACCTCGCACTGAACAGTATCACCACAGCATTTACTTGGGTTTGCACGCTTGAGGGCCGGGCCGAGTTTGAGATCGATGGCAAGCGATTGCAGGTCGAGCCTGGGACGGTGGTGATTCATCCCAAACCATTGAGGGCGAAATGGCATACGCCAGATCAACAACCGTGGAAAAGGGTTTGGATCCACATGAGAGACGATTGGTCCATTCGGTTGATCTCCGAGTTGTCGGCGAGCTATGCCTGGGCCTTTAAGATTCCATTGGACAGTGAACCGGTTTCCTTCGCCCGTAAGTGGGTGGAGCGTTGGAATGCCGGGCGGGGGATCCCCTCAATTCCGCGATCCCGTTCGGCCTATAAATGGCTTTGTAGTTGGGAAAGTCTGGTGAGGGACGGAAAAGCCGTTCCGCTGGCATTGCCAAATCTTCTCGATTTTCAGACGGAATCCTTCTGCGGACGGATCGGAACCATCTCCGATTACGCGGAGGCCATTGGTTTCTCCCGCGCGTATTTGTCCCGCCGATTGGGAGAGCAGTGGAATGGAGGAACGCCTTTCCAAATCGTTCGCCGTCATCGGTTGGCGCAAGCGGCGCACGAACTCCGTAGCCAGAGGAATGAGAAGATTCGGGTGATCGGCGAACGGGCACTTTACGCAAATACCAGTGCTTTTATAGCGGCTTTCAAAAAGGAATTCGGAATGACGCCGCTGGCCTATCGTCATCGCAATTTCGAATGAATGGAAAGTAAGGAGAGGTCGTGGCGTCCGTTGCAGGGCAAGGATTTGTTAGTCGCAGTCGCTCGTAAAGTGGGTGATGGAGCCGGGCCCAAAAGCCCTTCTCCTGAAAAGGGTGGGCAACTTTTAGTCGTCGCGGCGAAAGAGTATATTTTGAAAAATATTGAGACTCCGCTGACCCTTGGGGAGATCGCTTGGAATACTGGAAAGGGAGAGGAACACCTTGCCCGCACCTTCAAGAAGGAGACTGGCCAGAGCGTCTTCGATTTCGTCCGGGAAGCCCGGATTAACCGATCCAAGACCTTCCTGCTCGATACCTCTTTGAACCTAACCCAGATCGCCGAGAGATCGGGTTTCAACTCCCTCTCGTTTTTCAGCCGAAGCTTTCGGGATCTGGTGGGGATGGCTCCGTCGGACTATCGGAAGCACATTCAGTCGGAGGTTACTCCAGGGCCGAGGCGCTGAACCAGGGCAAGAACCTTTTTTGGGGGGCACCGTCTCGGTGAATTTCCCGGCCTGGTTTGGAAAATGCGATGCGGTTCGGGCTGGGGCTCTGGCCTGTCAGTGGTCTTTCGAGAGTGAGTATGAGCAACGGTTTAACGTATTGCGTGCGCATTGGCTCCCGCTTGCTCCGTTTAATTAGCTTTGGCTTTTATCTTTGCGGACCCTCCGCGGCTTTCGGTGAAGGTTTTCTTCCTTTTACCAGGTCCCCCCCCGAAAGAGGGGTAGGGAACAGAAGTAATATTCGTTACTATGATTTGTCCTTCTTCTTATTTTATCTCGGGTCTTTTCTGCATTTTGAGAGAGGTAACTATCATGGAGAAAGCCCACTTTTCGCGTTTGCATTATGAGAATCCATTTCATCCTTTGTTTTTGTCTCTCAGCGTTCGGGCTATCCGTTCTCTCTGCTCAGACCGATAAGGTTACGACGACTCCGGCGTTACTTCAGCAGGGATTTGGCCCGGGTGGGGCTCTGCTTCCGAGGGATGGTTCTAATTACTGTGCGCCGACTTCGAGTGCGAATTCGGTGCTTTGGTTGAACAACAACGGCTATACCCGACTTTACGAGACGCCGTTTGCTTCGGCCTCTGATAATGAAATGAACTTGGTCCGTGCGCTGGGAGGATTAATGGGGACTGAGGCGCAAGGGGGAACCGGTTCGGAGGGGATCGCCCAAGGATGGGAGACCTATCTCAATCTGAAAGGTTATGGAGGGTTTACGGTTACGGGCTTTGAGGCGGGGGAGAATATTTCCTACGCCGATTACGATCTCAAGTTTCTTCAGAATCAGAATAGTGGCTACAACGTGGTAAATTTCGCCTACTTTTGGGGCGCGACCGAAGATGGTATCGACAAGATCTTTGGGGGACACGCGACGACCCTGTTGAAGTCCGATCCTCTCAATGATGAGATCATTATCAACAACCCGGCTCCTTTCACGGCAGGCGATAATCCCGAAACTCATCCGGTACAGCGGATCGATTTTATGGGAGGAACGGATGTGATGGCCGTTGATTTCTCTGCGGAGTATGGGGGGCGGCAGGTCTGGGGAGTGGCCGGCTTTGCGACCGTGGTCGCTCCGGATGTGAATCCCGAAGGCAGTGGCACGCCGACGACCTGGACGATCTCCGGCGACCAAGTCATTAATACCAATGGTTCTTATCTTACGGTCGAAGCACCGATTTCCGGGAGTGGACGGCTGATCAAAACGGATTCTGGCGACGCCGATGGGACACTCGTTCTGAAAAGCGGAGTCGGCGGTCTCGCAGATCCCTACACCTTTACTGGAGGTGTGCTGGTCGATGCCGGAACCTTGTCGGTGCTGTCCGATGCGGCAAATCCTGTTGGGACTGGCAATGCCGAGATCAGTGGCGGATTTTTGGAATTTGCTCCCGACGGCTCCGGTGAAAACTTGACGCTCGCTCTGGCGGGCGATGCCGGATCCACCTTCAGCTTCACCGGAGGGGGTGGGCTCGTTGTCGATAAGGGCGATCATCTCTCGGTGGAGTTGATTCTGGGTGGGAATACCGACGGAACGACCTCGAACTTTGTCCGCGGCGAACAGGGGGGCCTCATGTTGCTCCCCGCTTCGGGGATTGCCGAGTTGGGGAAGAGTGAGCGTATCCGCGTTGCGGGCACGGGAGGAAACCTGCCCCAGATGACAAACGGGATCGTCAACCCTCACGTGGTTGGTGCCGATCCGACGCAGTCTTTCGATGGATCGTTTCTTTCCTATGACGGCACGCGCGGCTTTGAAGCGCACACCGGTACGAATACGTCGGGAACGCCGCTGGGCTCGATGGGGGCGACGGATGTTGCCGATGTGACAACGAATCAGACGGTGAGCGGTTCGCAGATCATCTACGCGCTTCGGGTCGGGGACGGGGTAGAGGTCGGCGGAAGCGGAACCCTCAATGTCGGTAGCGGCACGACCGGAAGCTCCGGAGGCGTCATTCTGAACGGAGGTCGCCTCGCAAACGCCGAAACTCGTTTCGGGCAAGGCCAGGGCGTGGTCTACACCAGCTCGCGGGGAGGGCAAATTGATTCGACGATTACAACGGCCGACGGCGTTCTCTATTATGGACCGGGCATGGTGAATGTCACGGCGGCAAACACGTACTCGGGGGGGACGCTGGTTCAGGACGGTCACCTGCAGGTGAGAAATTCTTCCGGATCGGCGACGGGAACAGAGGCCGTTCTGATCAGTCGCAATGGGGTCGTTTCCGGGGATGGGTCGATTGCGGGCTCTGTTGAAGTGGAAGGGATTGTCGTTCCCGGAGTTTTTGGAACAACGGGAGATCTGACCCCTTCGACGCTCACCGTCGGAGGCGATGTATTTTTCGCAACTGATAGCATCCTCGACTGGACGCTGGTCAGCCTTACCGATGATTCACTCGGAGGAGCGGCTGGCGCAGACTGGGGATTCCTCTCCGTCGGAGGGGCACTGTCGTTTGACGAAGACAGTACTCTACGGCTGAACTTTGAGGGGGTCGCTGGGCCGGAATCCGGAAATGCCTTCTGGGCCACCCAGCGTCTCTGGAGCTTTATTTCGTTTGGCACGCTGACTGGTTTGGACAATTTGGAGATCTTTGGAAGTAAACTCGAATACGGAGATTTTCAGCTGGTTGAGGATTCGGAGGACAGTGTCGTGCAGTTGGCTTATGTTCCGAACGGGGGACTGGTGATTCCCGAACCTGCCGCCTATCCGTTGATCGCAGCATTTCTGGCGTTGGCGGCCGTGGTTTCCCGCCGGAAGCGGAGGGAGTAAAACGGGGCGTAGTGCGTGGGTATAAAACGCGGGAGTGGAACCACAGAAAGCACGGAATTCACAAAAGAGATACCTGGGTAGATTTGCGTAGGACTAGGTTCGTTGTACTGACTTTAGCCAGCACGTTGGCTGGGAAGTTGGAATTCGCGGGGCCTCTCGAAATGGCTCTTCCATGCTTCGCTTCATCCGCTTCGGAGGACTCGGCGCCTCTCCGCTGGGGAGGGGAGGAGGATGCCGGAACGGAACCGTTTGGGAATCGCACGACTAAAGTCATGCGCGTACGTTGGAGGAGTCGGTATTTCTCGACGGATCCCTCGAAATGGCTGTCGCCCTTCCGCTCGGGATGGTTTTGTCGATTGGAGAGGAACAACGAGAGTCGTTTCTACGAATCTGCGGAAGAAGTTGAATGCATCGATACCTCGAAATGGCGATCGCCATTCCGCTCCGGAGAGAGAAGGGTGAGGGCGGATCGGGAACCATAGGGGAGCGGTGATTTTTTTCGACATTCTTGCCCCGAGCGGAGAACCTATTATGCTTCTTCTTGATGCCACAGGGCCGAACAGAATACATCGAGAAATCTTCCCCTGTCATCATGCGTCAGGTTTGGAAGGATCTGCTCTTCTTGCATTGGCGGTTTGATCCTGAATGCATCGCGGCGACCTTGCCTCCCGGTCTGAAGGTGGAGACTTTTGATGGATCGGCATGGGTAGGGATTGTGCCGTTTCGAATGGAAAAGATCCGGGTGTTTGGGATTCCTTTGCCACCGGGGTTGCGTGCTTTCCCCGAGATCAATCTGCGTACCTATGTCCGGGACGAGGAGGGGCGGTCAGGGGTGTGGTTTTATTCGCTCGATGCGGCTGATCGTTTGGCGGTTTGGGGCGCGAGGACGTTCTTTCATCTCAATTATCGCTTTGCTCATATGGAGGTGACACGGGTAGGGGAGGAGATCGTCTATGCCTCCCGCCGGGACCGTGAACCTGTGGAGAAGACCGATCGCTTCCGGTGGAAGGCGCCGGAAGTCGGGCTCATGGAGGCTCGAGAGGGGTCTTTAGAACATTTTCTCCTCGAACGGTATCGTTTGTTCTCCGCGAAGAAGCAGGGCAATCAGCTCTACACGGGAACGGTTTCCCATGAGCCGTACCGATATAAGGAGGCCGAGGTCTCGGAGTGGAGTGCCCACCTATTTTCCCTCAATCAGTTCGCTCCAATGACCCGCCCACCGGATTCCTGCTTGGCATCTCCTGGATTCCCTGTCGCCATTCATCCGTTGCGCCGGGTGCGGTAAGCCGGAGGGTCGCCTGCAGAAAGGGTGAGAGCGAAACAAAATGCATGTGTGTGATGGGTAGGGGAGGATGAGGTCATTGGGATGAATTGAACTGATGGAACACCTTTAGGTTCGTAAAGTTTGTTGTAGACAAGCCACCGAATTGAATCCTAGGGTCGGTTTCCGGCTTTGCTCTGGCTTCCGTCTGTTTCTATTGGTATATGTTTTTCCTGATTCTTTTTGTCATCGCAGCTGCGGTTCTGTTTTATTTTTACCGTCGGAATCGAGACGGGGCCGAATCTTCAAGATCCGGTGTCAGTGGCAATGAGAATAGGCCATTGACGATCCAGAATGTTCGGTCCGGGGGAGTGATTCAGTTGGAGGGTGTTGGCGAAGGTCTTGAAGACTTCGACGTAGTCGTTAAATCCAGGCATCTTTACGAGGAAGACGGCTTTGTCTGGTATGAACTGGAGGGTGAAAAAGGTATTGATCCGGTTTGGATAGAGATTGAGGAAGATGACGAACTCGAGTTGAGCATATGTTTGAATAAGCTGAAGCTCAGCGAGATTGGAGTTACGGGTTCCGACATCAATGAGATTGGTGATCAGGGAAAAGGATTTATTGATTTCGATGGCATGAAGTTTATCTTTGAAGAGTCGGGAAAAGCCCGGTTTTTTCGAAACGGTGATCGTTCTTCGGGGGGGGAGAAATTTCGATATTGGGATTTTGAAACGAAGGACGGAATGCGGTATCTTAGTGTCGAACGTTGGGGAGCAGAGGAATACGTCGCTTATATCTCGGAGCCGCTCCGTTTGGGGCAAATTAAAATATTTTCTCTCTCTTGAAGGGCAAATGGCCCACTTTTTTTCTCCTAGTTCTTTAGACTCCCCACTTTTATGAGCCCATTTTTGATAGATTTTTTGACTGGAGCGAGCTTCCTAGCACTAGCCTTGGTCATCGTCATGGCGGCGAAACTCATCAATGACTTCTTTATTCCTTACTTGATTGATGTCCAACTCGCCCGGCATGACAATACCGCCCTTGCCGTTAGCTTTGCAGGTTACCTGCTCGGGGTAATCATTATTTTTATTGGTGCTTTTGTCGGACCAAGTTATGGGCTGGTCGGAGATCTCCTGCGGGTTGGTGGATGGTCTCTGGGTGGGGTTTTCTTGTTGAACCTGTCAAGAGTTATCAATGACAAGTTGATTCTCTACAAATTCTCCAACGTTAAAGAAATTATCGATGATCGGAATGTGGGGACCGGTGTTGTTCAAGCGGGCTCGTACCTCGCCTCCGGCTTCATGGTGGCTGGCGCGATCAATGGGGAGGGGGGAGGAATTTTGACAGCTCTCGCCTTCTTCTTCGCTGGGCAGACTGTACTGGTTCTATTTGGTCTTCTTTACGAGAAAATGGTTCCCTATGAGGTTCAACAGGCAATTGAAGACGATAATGTGGCGGCAGGTCTAGCATTTGCTGGCGCCCTGGTAGCCATCGGGATTGTTCTTGCTCATGCTTCAGGAGGGGCCTTTGTCGGATGGGGCGATAATTTTGTGACCTTTCTACGAGAAGCGGCTCTTGTCATCATTCTTTTTCCTTTTGTGCGGTTTTGTTTCGATAAGATTGTTCTCGCTAAGATCGATCTGAACCGTGAGATTTCAGAAGATGGCAATGTGGGTGCCGCTATTTTGGAAGCCTCATCGATGGTCGCATTTGCAACCGTTCTCGTCTTCATATTCGGCTAAATCTATCTGATCTATTATCATGCCCACACGAAGTGAATTTCGTTCCAATCACATCGATCCCGATATCGAGAGTTCCAGTCGTGGATTAACTCCCTACTCCATGGTTTTGATCGGGTTTTCCATGCTTTGTTTTCTTGGGGCTTTCTATATGAGTTTAGGGGCGGGTGCCGTCCAAAGCTTTACTTTCAATCCAGGTGAAGAGAAGCAAATTGAGCAGTTGAATGTCAAAGAACCCAATACTGTATTCCTTGTCGATGTATCGCAATCGACATCAGGGCTTACAAATAATAAGGGGTGGAGTGATGTCTCTGTGAATGTTGGGAGCCCGGAAGGTTCGAACTTGATGGCGTTCGGGAGTGATTTCTGGCGTGCGAGCGGTTACGATGACGGCCCTTGGAGTGAGAAGAAAAATAGCTTCGATATGAAAGTCACTTTTCCGATTGTCGGTAAATATCCGGTGAGTATCGAGAGTGCCAGTTCTCCTCCCAACTACAACAAGCCCGTCTTAGTGAGATTTGAGCCGAAGCGGGGAAGCACGATTCCGTTTTTTGTTTTCGGAGTCGTCGCGCTGTTGGTTGGGATTGTAATGGGGTATTACGCTAATCGGGAAGCGGTTAACACTGCCATCGCTAATAGTATTGAGTAATTTCTAAAATGTCCAAGAACGCTAAGCTTATCCTATTCAGTTGTTGCCTTCTTGCCCTTTTCGGATTGGCTTGGCTTGCTGGAGTCCGAGGATGGGGCTATGCTGGCTACGGAACTGAACGTAATGAGTCAGGTCATTACTACGGGCACCGCGGGCCGAGCTTCTTTTATTTTGGAGGAGCACGTTATTATCCGACATCGTCAGCGCGAGGCGGCAGTGTTGGGGGTCCGGGGTCGGCCGGATTGGGACCCGGTGCCGGGAAGTGAGATGTCCGTTTGCCGAGTAATTCAGCGACCGCATGGCAGAAATTGAATCAGGGAGGGACGATCCCGAGGTTTTCCCATCCCGCTTGGCGAAGCATAAGGAGACCTCTGTCCTCATTATCGCCGTCTTCGTTGCGGGACTTTGTTCAATCGTCTATCAGTTGCTGATCAGTGCGACGTCGTCGTATTTTCTCGGTGACAGTGTCAAGCAGTTCTCGCTCACAATAGGTCTTTATATGGCCTCGATGGGTTGTGGTGCATGGCTGTCGCGATTCGTTCAGTTCAATCTCATCCGGAATTTCATTTTTCTCGAAATTGGACTTGGTTTTCTCGGTGGAGCAAGCGTTCCGCTACTCTATCTTTGTTACGCGGCTTTCCCAGATGCTTACATCTATGTCATGATCTCTCTATCTCTCGCCATCGGTTTACTGATCGGCTTTGAGATTCCCCTGCTTACCCGGATTCTGGAACGCTATTATAGTTTGAAACTCAATGTTTCTAATGTTTTGAGCATTGACTATCTGGGGGCGTTGATTGCGACCTTGCTTTTCCCATTTGTACTTCTCCCGTTCTTCGGTACCTTCCGTAGTTCTTTGATTGTTGGGCTGATCAATCTCGGGCTCGGAGTGCTTATGCTGGTATTTTTCGGACGGAAGGAGTGCAGGAGCAGCTCTTCCGTTCTGGCTGTTCTCAATGGTGTCACTGCTATCGTGTTGGTGATCCTTCTCGTTGCCGCCAATATGCTTATTGGTCTGTGGTCGCAGAGCTTGTATTCAGATCGGATCATTTTTGATCAACAGAGTCGTTATCAGAAAATTGTGTTAACGCGATATGCCGACGATATTCGTCTTTTTTTGAACGGAAATCTTCAGTTCTCCTCTAGGGATGAATATCGCTATCACGAGTCTTTGGTGCATGTGCCCATGGCTGCATCTCGAGGTCATTCGCAGATTCTACTCCTCGGCGGAGGAGACGGTATGGCGGTCCGTGAGCTTTTGAAATACCCGGATGTTTCTAGGATAACGGTCGTTGATCTAGATCCTGCCGTAACCAGCTTGGCTAGAAAAAATCCATTGCTTCGCGTGCTGAACGAAGATGCTTTCGAAGATCCAAAAGTCAAAATAGTGCATCAGGACGCCATGCGTTTTTTGCAGGATTCGGTTCCAGCGAGCTATGATGTGATCTTGGCGGATCTACCCGACCCTAATAACCTTTCCCTTTGTCGGCTCTATAGTCGGGAGTTCTTTAATCTGGTAGCATCTCGCTTGACCGCCAGCGGTGTTTTCGTAACGCAGTCCACTAGCCCATATTTTGCCCGCCAAGCCTTCTGGACCATTGAGCGCACCCTCAAAGAATCAGATTTTTCACAAGTTCTTCCTTACCACGTCCATGTTCCATCTTTCGGTGATTGGGGCTTCAATCTCGCCGCGAAGTTTCCAGTTTTGCCGGATTTGATTCGAATGCCGGATGTCTCAACACGCTTTCTCGACGGAGAACTTCTTGCTCGATTGTTCCATTTTCCTTCCGATATCGACAGGCCGAAGAGAGAGGTGCAGGTCAGCACGCTTGATGACCCGAAACTTATGCACGCCTACTTGAAAGGCTGGAATTACTGGCGCTGAACTACGGAGCTATTTCGGTACACACCATGTTGCTTCTCATTATTAACAAGTTCTTTCCTCCGTCTTCTTCCCTCAGGAGACTGGCCTTTGTGCTGTTTTGGACGTTTTGCCTCAATTTTGTCTTTGGGGCAGCCTTCTACTTTGCCGAACGAAATGTACAAGAGGGATTATCATTAGCCGACAGTATATGGTGGTCCATGGTGACAATGACCACAGTCGGCTACGGTGATTTTTACGCGCAAACTAGTTTCGGTCGATTTCTGGTATCTTATCCGACGTTTCTCCTCGGTATTGGGTTGCTTGGTTATTTTCTTGGTTCGGTAGCCGATGCAGTGATTAAAGGGGCTTCGGCGCGACGAAGGGGACTTGTAACTATTATGAAACACAATCATTTTCTCATTTGTGGTCATCCATCTACTTCGAAGGTTTTACAAATAATACGTGAGCTTCGGGTGCTCGATGCATATCGCGGTGCAAGCTTCGTGCTCGTCGCGAATTCGATAGAAGAATTGCCTGGAGAATTGGCTTCTGAAGGGGTGCTTTTTGTTAGAGGGCGCCCCCAGTCGGAAGACATTCTCCGCAAAGCAGGTGTGGAGAAGTGCGATGGTGTTTTCGTCCTTGCTGAGAATCGAGATTCTGAAGATGCCGATGCACAGACTTTTGCTACTAGCGCCATCATCGAGAGTATTTCCCGCGAATGCGGTCGGGATATTCGAGTCGTTTCGGAATTGATAGGTCGTCAGAATATGAGGATGATGCAAAGAGCTGGCGGGGATGGAATTGTGGCTCATGAAGGAATCACCGATTGTCTTCTCGTGCAGGAATTTCTAAGCCCCGGTATGAATGAGATTTTTCATCAAATCATCACCAATCGTATCGGTTCCCAATTTCACATACTCAAAACACGTTTGGTAGGGAAAAAGGTTCGGGATATACAGGTCGCCGCCATTAAGCATCCTAATAGCATGCAAATTATTGGCCTTATCCAAAATGGGAATTTCATTCTAAATCCATCGAATCGGCATGTTATCGGAGTTAATGAAAGGTTGATTATCCTTGCTGAAAAAGCGGCGAACTTTGAAGATGTTGAAAATTCAATTCTCGCGAACGACCCTCCATCCTCATGATGGTTGTAAGAAAATAACCCATCAAGATTCTCTCAAAATACCAGAATTATGAACGGACCTATTATCCACACCACGCGCACTGACGGCTTGATCGATTTTCTTCAATTGCAGGGGATGGAAGTCGAAGCCCTTGAATCGCCGATTTATCGTGTAGTTCGTGATGGCGAGCTTCCTGTATACCTTAACATTGGGGAAGAGGTGCTCACGTTTGAAGTGGATCTTGGCGGGGTCTGCGAGATTGCATGCGAAGAGCTATATAGGGCGTTGCTCGACGCGAATACCGAGATCCAGCCGGTTTCGTTTGGGCTTGATAGCTCGAATCCCGAGGATCCTCGATTGGTTCTCGAGGAAAGCAGAGTGATCGGGGATCTGTCTGATCGCGAGATCCTCAGTGTTTTCGACGCTCTTGAACTCGCTGCCGACAAGGCTGAACAAATTCTCGCACCTTTCCTCAAGTAAATTATAAGCGGAACCCAGGAGACCCAAACCATGAGTATTTTTTCACGCATCTTCAAAATTGGCCAAGCCCACGCTAACCGGACTATCGATAAGTTCGAAAAGCCCGAGGTAATGTTGAATCAAGCTATCGAGGATAAGGATAAGCAGATCCGTGAAGCCAAGCGGTCGATACAGAGCTGCATCGCGACAGAGCGAGAAACCAAGAAGCAGTTGGAAAATGAGAAGGCTGAAAAATTCTCCTGGGAACAAAAGGCTCAAGCCGCGCTTCGAGCGGGTAAGGAAGAGCTCGCGGTCAAAGCTCTCCAGCGGGCGACGGAACACGAGCAAAAGGCAACGGCTTTGCAAAGTAATTGGCAGCAACAAAGAGACGCTGTCGACGATCTGAAGAAAGACGTATTCAAGATGGAGGATGAGCTTGCCGAGTTCCGTCGGAATAAAGATTTTATTATTGCCCAAAGTAAGGCCGCCGATGTGAAAAAGGGCATTTATGAGGCCAAGGCCAAAATTAGCAAAAAAGGACGTGGGGCCGATGATCTCATGGCCCGAATGAAAGCCAAAGCAGAAAGGACCTCGCTCGAAGCCGATGCCGCTCAGGAGCTCGCCGACACTTTCGAAGGGAAGGATTCTTTGGAGACGGAGTTTGAGGAACTCGGAAGTGGAGCGAGCAGTCCGGATATTCAGGCTAAACTCGAAGCGATGAAAGCTGAGATGAAAGGGGCGAAAAGCTCATAAATTTCTAGAGTCCTGGTTTCGTAGTTTATTGAGATGTCAACTGGATGGAAATCCTCATCCGTTGTTCCAGAAATGATATTGGGACATCACCTCCTTTTGGATTTGAGGGGATGTGCATCAGAGAAACTCGATTCGGTGTCCGTTGTGGAAGAATTGCTTCGAGAGGCGGCGGATACTGCAGGTGCTACTATTGTTGAGGCGACATTTCACCATTTTGCACCGCAAGGAGTTAGTGGTGTTCTCGTCATCGCGGAAAGTCACATTGCCGCTCACACTTGGCCAGAGTATGGGTATGCGGCAATCGATTGCTTCACTTGTGGTCAGTCTGAGATTCTTGAGCGCATCGCTATGTTGATCGCCAAAGGTTTTAGAGCTTCCAATTGTTCACGTAGGCTTCTGGCGCGAGGACCGTTGTCTTCGGAGGCGGATTTTTGCGATGCGACTGACCTTTCGGGAAAATGCTGAGGTCCTGGATTAGACCCTATTTTCGGCTTCGGACGTTTGTTACCTGAGAATCGGTGTCTTATGCCAAGAGCTGTTGTCGAATATTGCCTCTCTCCCGCTTTGCGAGCGTCCCCCTCTGAAAGGGAGAGCGTGGCAATCGATACGCTGGAAACTCGTTTTGAAATCTTCTTTGCATTGTTTCTCGGTGGGAGAATGGATGGCCGATGGGGAACGAAGGAGTCAGAATTAGAATCAGAAGTGGCTCGTCAATTGGGTTGGTCTAAGACTGACCGAAAATTGCTCACTTCAAGGCTCGACCATTTGGTTTCCTACGATTTGAGCCTTTTTAAAAACGCCGCCAGATGCCGTCCTCTCGGTCAAACAATCTATCGCTTGGCTTTCTGCGCCGCTGCGATTGACGGTGTGCCAAATACCGACGAGCGGCGCTTTCTCGGAAATCTGGTGCAGCGACTGTTAGGGGCTTCCGATTCTGAAGCCGAGTCGCAAATTTTATCGAAGTTAGCCGATGCATCTTACTTTGGCTCATCTGGATTGGAGCTAGGGCAGTCTAGTATAGAAGAAGATTCGAGGAGTTCCGTCTTTGGAGGATTGGGTCAAGGTGCTCCTCATCCGATTCGACAGCCTCTCAATGAAGTGATGTCCGAACTGGATGGTTTGATTGGTTTAGAGGGGGTTAAAACGGAGATTAAACGTTTGGCGAGTTTTCTTGAAATCCAGAAAAAACGTTCAGCTGCCTCTTTGCAGGTTGCCGATATCTCTCTTCACATAGTGTTTTCTGGTGCACCGGGAACAGGAAAGACTAGTGTCGCTCGCATTATCTCCAAAATATATCATAGCCTCGAATTTTTGGAAAAAGGGCATCTCGTGGAAACGGATCGTTCTGGTTTGGTCGGACAGTATGTTGGGCATACTGCTCAAAAAACAAATGAAGCCGTTGATCGTGCTCTTGGTGGAGTCCTTTTCATCGATGAAGCCTATGGACTGTCCCGATCAGAGGGTGAGAGCGATTTTGGTGGTGAAGCCGTCGATACACTGGTGAAGAGGATGGAGGATGAACGTCATCGACTTGTGGTTATCGTTGCTGGATATCCAGAAGAAATGCAGGGGTTTCTCGACTCGAACCCCGGTTTGCGTTCTCGATTTAACACTCATTTGCACTTCGAGAATTATTCCGCTGCCGAACTCTGCAAGATCTTCAAAATTTTTTGTGATAATAATGATTATCGTTTGAGCGCGAAAGCAGAGACGAAGCTGTTTGAAATTTTCAAAAAAGAGACCGAACGGGCTGGGAAAGGTTTTGGAAATGGTCGATTTGCGAGGAACTTATTCGAGCAGATTATTCGCAATCACGCTTTTCGCTTGAGTCTCAGAGAGGGACCTTTGGATCGAGAGACCTTGGAAACATTGGCCTTGGAGGATATCGCAGAGTAGACTAGGCCCGCACGCCGGCGTAAGGATTTAGATGGGCTTCCGGTCGTTCTCTATGTTGTTCGTTCGGAACTAAGTTCTATCTTTACCTTTTTTAAGGGAGAACGATTGAGGCGCGCTAAGCCCCTATTCAGCTTACCCCGATCTGATCAAACCTTGCCACCTGTCGAATGCGGTGAGTAGCGTCGGATCCATGGGGAGACATGCCACCGGAGAATTCAGGGAGAGAATTTCGCATTTTTGTTGCGGGAGGGCGTTGCTTCGGCTTTCGGGTCCAAGGACTTGGCTGTGTCTGCTGGCGACCTTGGGGATCGGTTCGACTCTTTGGGCAGAGGATGTTGATCCAGAGGATTGGATTCCACCAGCGGCCCGGGAAAACCCCAAATACGACTGGATGCAGCTGACTTCGGGGGAATGGCTCAAAGGGGAATTCTCCCATATGTATGAGGACTCGGTCGTTTTCGACAGCGACATTTTAGGTGAACTGACGATCGGTTGGGGAGGTGTGAAACGGGTGCGTTTTCGGAACCCCATGGGGGTTCGCTTGGATGATCGGACGGTCCATTACGATACCATCCGCATGCTCGATGGGGATATCACTTTGGAAAGCTCCGAGGAGACTGTGCCCAAGAGTCAGGTTGTTTCGATCACTCCGGTTTATAAGACCGAGTGGAGCCGTTGGAAGTTGGAGGGAAAGGTCGCGTTCGATTTTCAGTCGGGGAACACGGACGAGACCCGCTACACCACAACCCTATCCGCCACTCGGCGAACGGTCAGCACCCGTTTCAATGGCGACTATATCGGGAATTACACCAAAACCGATGGGGACGAGACGGCGAATAATCATCGGGCCAGTTCCAACTTCGATTACTTTTTCGATGAGCGTCTGTTCATTCGCGCGATCGACGCGGAATACTACCGAGACCGGTTCCAGAACATCAATACGCAGGTGACGGTGGGTGCCGGTGTCGGTTATAAGTTTATCGATACGAGTAAGTTGGACTGGGAAATCCAGTTCGGCCCCGCTTATCAATATACTGAATTTGCTCAGGTTCCCGCAGGGTCCGATCGGACGGTCAGCAGTCCTGCAATCGTCCTGTCCTCGACCTTGGGGTGGGATATTACCGCAGACCTTGACTATACGCTCAATTATCAGGGCACGTTGACGAACCGGGAATCCGGGCTCTATTCACAGCATATCGTCTCGTCGCTGGATTATGAACTGACCAGCGTCTTTGACGTCTTCCTGATGCTACAGCTCGACCGGGTGGAGGAGCCTCAGCAACGTGCCGACGGTAGCACCCCGAGAAAGAACGATCTGACCGTCTCCGTCGGTCTCGGGATTGACATTTAGGTCTCGATTTCCGGTAGACTAGTCGAAATGGCTGTCGCCCTTCCGCTCCGGGGATTTGGATTGCTGGAGAGGAACGACGAAAGTCGTTTCTATGACCTGCGGGTGAATTTCGGTCTTTCCGCTTGCTGAGAGAATCGGCGTTTGCGAGGAGGTTGTCTTGGGGCGGAAGCTTTTCCCTGCAGAGGAAATCGCACGACTAAAGTCATGCGAGAACGATGGAGAGAACGGTGATGTCCGTTTCTACGACTTCGCCGAGCGGTGACCTTTGCCGTTGAGGCCCTTGAGGTGCTCCACTTCGGAGAGGTCGGCGGAGATGGAGTAGGCGCGACCGAATCCGAGGACCAAACGTCCATTAGCCGGTTCGAGGCGGATGAGATGGAAGTCCTCCATGTCCTTGAGATGCTTCACGACGCGGCCAAACTTTTCTTCAAAGCGTCCAAGCATCGCCTCCCAGGCGGGAGTGCCTCGTTCGATGGTGGAGGCTTGGGCGGAGAAGGAAATGCGTTTGCGGGCGAAGATTTGGTGCGCCGCTGACTCGTCCTCAATGATCATGAAAGAGGCCTTTCCGGTCTCAAGGAGGTTCTCCGTGTGGTCGGCGATCTCACTGACGTAGATGTAGACGTTGCGATTTTCGTCCAAAACTGCCGGCGAATAGCTCGCAGTGGGTTTTCCCGCGGCGTCGACCGTCGCCAGCTGAATGCTCTGGAGGGCGCCGAGCATCTGCTCGTATTCCTCCTGAATTTTGGCGAGGTCGTTGGCTGGAGGGGTTGGCATTTCTTGAGTTTGAGTCATAATCTCAATAGGGTTTAGGGAAGTTGGCGCAGTTTGGAAAGGATTAGTTTTGGGGAAGAAGCATTTTGCTCCGAGGAGGGGAGGGGGGCCTTTGGTTCCAATCGGGAGTCTCGGGTCGATTTTGTTGATACCAGATTCTCCGGTTTATTTACCACGAAATGCTAGGGTTGAAACTTTTGTTCAGGTGGATGTCTATGGGATCCTTTCTGGGCCGTGGCGTTCTGATCTTTTTTGTTCAGTCGAGGCGTTTGGAATATGAATATAGAGAAATCTACCCCGCCCCCCAGTTCTGAAGCTGGCCTTCCTGGAAGAGTGATACGTCATCTTTCTTCGGAAAGCAGGCAATATATTGGGTCTCCAAGTCTGGCGGTCCTGCCGGATGGTAGTTATGTGGCCTCGCACGATGTTTTTGGCCCCGGAACGGAGGAGATGGACTCTGGCAAAACCCTTATCTACGAAAGTTCCGATTGCGGAGAAACGTGGGAGGAAATTGCCGTGGTTAGATCCGCGTTCTGGTCCAATCTCTTTGTTCACGAGGGTTGCTTGTATTTGATGGGGACGACTCATCATCACGGTCTTGTCGTGATTCGCCGCAGCGATGACGGCGGGCACACTTGGTCGATTCCAGCAACGCCTGAGACCGGACTGCTGACGCCCTACGGACAATTTCACACGGCTCCGGTTCCGATGCTGATTCATCGAGGACGGATTTGGCGATCCATAGAAGATGCTACGGCGAGCACGAGTTGGGGGGTGCGGTACAACCCGATGATTATGTCGGCACCCTTGGGGGCGGATTTGCTCCGTCAGGATAGCTGGTCGTTCAGTCAGATTTTCCGTCAGGAGTCTGACTGGTTGAAGGGGAGTTTTGGTGGTTGGCTCGAGGGGAATGTCCTGGCTTTGCCGGATGGTCGGATCGCCAACCTACTTCGTGTGGATATTGATCAAGGAGGAGTGGCAGCTTTGGTAACCTTGGGTTCGGACGGAAAGAGTCTGAGATTCGATCCGGATCGGGATTTCGTAGATTTCCCCGGAGGCGCTACCAAATTTACGGTGCGAAAAGATCCTGTCACTGGAAGCTACTGGGGTCTCGTGAATGCAGTCCCTTCTCATCATGCAAAGGATCTGCCCCGTCATACTTTTATCCGAAATACTCTCTCCCTTCTCTATTCCGAGGATGGGCGTCAATGGGAGTTGCGTTCGACCGTCCTCTATCACCCGGAAGCGAAGCGACACGGATTTCAATATGTGGATTGGCTCTTCGAGGGAGAAGACATTCTGGCCGTAAGTCGAACCGCCTGGGATGACGCGAGCGGTGGGGCTCCCAACCAGCATGATGCCAATTTTCTGACCTTTCATCGCATTCGTGATTTTCGTTCACTGAATCCCGAGAACGATTCGGAAATATTTTCGACCAACGGAGATTCGTCGAAATCCATTTGCATCTGATTTACGTCCGCGATCTCCAAGATTTGAATTCACCTAACCTCCTATTCCCCTATGCATTTTCCATCTCTTCCCCGTCTCTCGTTTTCTGCTTTTGCCGTGTTGATCTCTCTTGGCGGTGCGACCCTACTTTTCGGAGACAATCCGGCCATTGAGCCTGCCCCGCGCAATACCTGGATGGACCAGCATAATCGCTTGTTGCAAGTGGTGGAGCGAACTCCTGAGGCGCCTCTGATCTTTGTGGGGGATTCGATCACGCGAAATTGGAACAGTCGTGGGAGAGATGTTTGGAAAGAGCGCTACGCCGATCTCCCCGCGATCAATCTGGGGATCAGTGGGGATAAGACAGAAAATATTCTTTGGCGTCTTCAGCACGGGGCTTTGGAGGGTTTGAGTCCCAAGGCGGTCGTGGTGATGGCGGGGACGAATAATATTCATCGGGACGATGCTGAACAAATAGCGGAAGGTGTGGAGGCAATCGTAGACGAAATTCTAGAGCGTTGTCCGGACGGTCACATTCTTCTTATCGGGATTTTCCCCCGCAGCTCGAACCCTCGGGCTCCAGAGCGTGTTAAAATCAAGGAGGTCAATTCGACGATTGCGGGGTTGGCGGCCGAGCCTCGGGTCGAGTTTCTCGATATCGGAGACTTGCTGCTGAATGAGGACGGATCGATGGACCGGGAACTTTTTCCAGATTCACTGCATCCGTTGAGTGAAGGGTATGTGATTTGGGCGAATGCGATGGCTCCACAATTGGACGAATGGATCGGTCAGCCGTAGTCTGAGAATTTGTAGGGTTGGCGGTAGGAGAGGATTGGAATTTCTCGCGGGAAATCCATTGAAGGTTTTGGATCGGAGCATTCGCAGTTTTCTTTGTCTCTGTGGGGCTTCGGAAGATGCAAAGGACGAGCACTGGAGACTTGCTCTCTTCGAAGAAAGAACGAGAATAGTATGAGCGGAGATCGGAAAACGGGTCCGGCCGATTCTGTCCGTTTATGTATGGAATCGCTGGAATCACTTTGTGGCAGATTTGGAGGCAAGTTCAGTCGCCAGCGAGGTGCTTGGCCTTCGACTTCGCGTGACTACTGGCTGATTTTTGAGGCACTCCACCCGATTTCAGTCGGGTATGTGAGTCGAAGTTCGCAAATTCACAGTAGCTGGGGAATGCGGTGGCATTTTGAAAATCGGAAAATGCGTAGTTTGGACTACTATTCCTTGATTTTCATCACCCGTGGACGCGGGCTCTACTACGATCATCACACCGAGACGGATTTGGAGGTTTCTGCGGGGGATTTGATCTGTGTTTTTCCCAGCAAATCCCATGCCTATGGTCCTCGCCCTGGAGAATCCTGGGATGAAATCAATGTGGAGTTTGTCGGTCCGGTTTTCGACAGTTGGATGGGCGTCGGTCTTTTGGATCCTTCGCAGCCGATTCGCTCTTTGGCCGCTTCCGATTCTCCGGAGAATATTGATTACTGGCTTCAGCGTTTCTATGAGGTCGTTTTGCCGATCGTGGAGACCAACACCTTTGAACCCACGTTGAGCGACACGGGGAGAATGGTGGCCCTGATTGCCGAAATGAGCGACACTTGGCAGACGGGTACCTGCGACACGGATCTGACTTGGATGAATGAGGCAAAGAGACGCCTCAAGGAACTTCCCTTGAAAGAAAAGCCGGACTACGAATGGTTGGCAGGTTCCTTCTGTATAGGAGAGCAAGCGTTTCGTAAAAAGTTCAAACGACTCAGTGGGCTAACTCCGTCAGAGTATCGATCTCGTCTCCAGATCGAAGCGGCTTGTCACCTGTTGATTTCCGAAAAGCCGATTAAAGAGATTGGCTACGATTTGGGATTCGGAAGTTATTATTATTTCTCCCGACGTTTCAAGCAGCTTACGGGCATGACCCCGGGACAGTACCGCAAGAATGTGACGGCTTGATGGTTGTGCTTCCACGGGAGAGCATTCGGGGTGAAATGTCTTTGGATTGTGGGTGCTAATTTCGGTGTGCTGCTCGATACCAATTAAGACAATATAGATATTGAATTGTGTGGGGGATGGAATTTGCGGAAGAGTGAATTCTTTAGATGATGGAGGGTATGAATCGCTCCCCACGCCCTTGGGTCAAGGTTTGCCCCATCCCAAGAATTTTTCCCCTTAGGTCCTCTTTGTCTAGAGATGGATTTACCTTAATCGAGCTCCTCGCTGTAATCGCAATACTGGGTGTTTTGACGTCCATACTGATCCCTGCGATCGGCTCAATTCGTAGCGGAGCAAAGAGTTCCCAGTGTAGGTCCAATCTTCGTCAGATCCATGGTGGTGTCATTCTTTATGCGACGGAGAATGAAGGTTGGCTGCCTCCGAATGAAGACGATAGAGGCCATGGAGCTTGGTGGAAGCAGATCTATCCCGCCTATATCGATGGACCGGGAGTATTTCTCTGTCCGGCTGATGAGACGGAAGGCATCTCAGATGAGAATGCAGATCTGGCTTGGAATGGGAAACTTTCATACGGAGCCATGGGGAACGATGACCCTTACGCCAAACAGGGCGTCATGGATAAGAAGTTAAGCATGTTTTCCGAGCCGAGCATTTCCGTAATGTTGGTGGACGCTCATCGAGAGGGGCGGCAGCTCGCCAAGAGTTGGTTCTACAATTGGCCCCGTTACTCTCCTGACATTGTTCCGGCCCATGGAGACAAAGTCAATCTGGCCTTCGTCGACGGTCACGTGGAGGACCTTTCGGTCGAGGAGATTGAGCAACGGTTCGATGAGGACCGTATCCGGATTTCTTACGGGGGAATGCCCTCAAGAACTGAAAAACTAACCCGTTAATCTTAGAACCCCAAAATATCATGAATGCGACTTATACTTATTTCTCGGTGGTAATGCTCTCAGTGTTGTCTCTCCAGGCCGCCGACTTTTCCTGGACGAACGGCTCCGTGGGAGGAAACTGGAGCGATGGAACGAATTGGAACCAGAGCGGCTCGGTCCCAGGTAGTTCCGATAATGTTGTGGCTCCGACCGCTTTCGGCCAGGTTGCTATCGACACGGATGTGGAGATTCAAAACTTCACTTATGCGACCGGAGGCAGTAGCTGGTCTCTGGTCAACATCGGAGCCGATCATACCATGTCGGTGAACCAACTCTATAAGGCGGGTGGATTGTCTCTCTACTTTACCTCGAATTCCGCCACCGAAAAACTCTCTTTGGAGGTAGGAGAGTTGGTGGCGAGAGACGGGATTCTGAATTTGGGAGGAGTCAATTCCTGGCAAGCGAATGCTCTGGGAAGTCTTTCCGTGTCCGGTACTACCCATGTGTATGGCAATTTGAACGTGAATGCGGATAATGCCTCCCTCGGGTTAATTCATTTTCGCGAAGCGGGGGGGACCTTGGCGATAGCTTCATACCGGACGGGAGGTAATGCGACGAGGTCGGTTTCTTCCAGCGGTTTGACAGGAGATGCAGGGTCCCTGTACGTAACTTCCGCAAACCTTCAGAGTTCGTCGGCCAGTCTGGAAGGTCAGTTAACCGTCAATACAGATACGGATTATTCCTATTCCGGAGAGCTTGTTGATCGTGGAGGGTCCGGGACGGTTGGGGATGTCACACTTTCGTTGATCAAGGCGGGAGTCGGAACCCAAAGTCTCAACGGGTCCAACACATATAGTGGAACGACGACCGTGAACGGAGGGACTCTTCTCGTCAATGGGACGCATTCGAATGCCGGTTCGTATCAATTGAATGGCGGAACATTGGGCGGTAGCGGAACCATTTCGACCACAGACGCAGACGTAACGGTCGCCAATTGTGCTGGATTGACCCCCGGCGATAACGGTGTTGGCGTGTTGAGTCTTAACTTGGGAACCGGGACCCTCGATTTGTCTGCGGCCCTTGAGTCTCAGGACGTCTTGGCCTATGAACTCGATTCGATTGGAGCCAGTGATCGGATTGATTTGACCGGAATCTTGAACATCGGCTCGGGCGTTCTGGATCTGAGCAGCTTCTCTTTCGATTTTCTCAGCGGGGTTGAAGAGGGAAGTTACACCTTGATCAGCTCCTCTGAAATCATTGCGGGAACCTTGGGAACCAATTTGAGTGGCACACAAGATGGCTGGGAGTTGGATCTCTATCTTTCTGGAGACAATCAGAAGGTAATGATGGATGTTTCGGCGATTCCAGAAGTTTCTTCTACGGGACTGTTGATGGGAGTCGGTGTTCTTCTGTTCCTCGGTTCTAAGCGGAAGCGTTAGAAATGATCTATTCTTGTTTCGCCATTTGCGACTCTTATTGGGTGAGACGCTCGATCCCTATGTTTACTCGAATCATGTATTCATTCCGAAAAACATCTCGCATCTATCTCTCCGTTCTCGCTTTGGGTGTGGTCGGATTTGTTTCCCACACTTTTGGCAAGGAAGAGAAGCCGGACACTTCGACGGAAGTGAGAAACCTGCGAATGGGAGTCTGCACACACTTCATTCAGAAAAAGGGAATGAAGCACTGGGATCCAGAAACCTATATGCCTCTCGTTGCCAATCTGGGAGTCGGTTGGATACGCGACGAGATACTCTGGGGCCAGGTGGAACGGGAAGAAGGTGTCTACCAATTGCGGGATCACGATCGCGCCTGGATCGATCTCGTAAATGAGTACAACCTCAACGTATGCCTGACGCTGGCGGGAGGGAACTCCCTGTACGAAAATCAGTTCGATCCCGAAGCATTCGGGCGATTTGCGGCCTATGTGGCTCAGGAGCTGGATGGGAAGGTTCAGGCTCTCGAGATTCAGAACGAACCTTTTAACTGGTACGCGCGCTACTTCAACGAAGGGACTAGTCGTGGCGGGGACTGGTATGGCCTGTCGGTGGAAACGGGAGAAGTGCAGAGCTGGGTCGATCGCTACCGGGTTCTTCTCAACACGGCTGCCGATGCGATTAAAGAGGCGAATCCGGAGATGGAGGTTATCGGATTGGGGTCCTTTCCCGCGATCAATTACCGTCAGATCGAAGGCGGCTTATCTCCTTCGGTTGACGGGATCACGGCTCACCCCTACAGCTATCGAACGGTTCCGGAACTGGTCCCTTACGCCTCGAGTCCAGAAAAGTTTGAGCTTAATGGAGGGCGTGATGTCGCCGACAACGAGGGCACATTTGCTTCCTTCATTCGGATGATTCGGGAGTTTTCGGAGGAGCACGGAGGCCCCTCGCAGATTTGGTTGACCGAGTGGGGATACAGTGATTTTCGGGTCAGAGGAGGGTCGAATGGAAACTATTGGGGATTTACCCCCAGTGCGGTGGCTGCCTATGCGCAACGTCGATTTGTTGAGGGGCTGGGGTTGGATATCGAGATGAGCGCAATCTATTCCCTTATTGATGATCGATATAATCGGGATGATCGGTTGAAGGCTGAGACGAATGCCGAAAATCATTTTGGTCTTCTGCGCTCGGACGGTTCTCCCAAGCCTGTTTACGATGCGGTCCGGAGGGTTGCGATTGCTACGAATGGATTCGTTCCGAGCGATCAGATCGACTACGAGGTGACCGCCACTTCTTCGCGAAAGGACACTGCACCGATTGATTGGTGGGATGGAACTACGCTGACTGTCACGGATGACATCGCATCTTATCAGTTTGAGGATGAGAATGGGGGTATCGTCATCGCCCTGTGGTCCATGGAGCGGATATCGGATTTCTCGGCACGTTCTGCCCGCGTCTCTATCGGGATTCCTTTCGGTCAGGGTGAATCGATTCGTGTAGAAGATCTGATGACCGGAGAGGAATATTCTCCCGTTACAGAAGAGGACGGTAAAGGAAATGTGCTGATTCCGGATTTGGGAGTTCCTCCGCACCCAGTTCTCATTTATCTGGATTCATCGGAGGCTTGATCGCGTATTGATCGGGTGTGCCCCGGAATGGCTTCCCGAACGCGCGACGCTGACCCGAACCTTTTTCGGGCATGAAATTTCAGGAAAACCGCACGGGTACGACCACTCTCGGGAGATGGAGGATGGTCGAACGGGTACGGTCTCGTTCGGTGACCTTGAGAGCCCAGAGTGAGGCGGCGAAGCGGTTTCTCTGCCCGGTCTTGGCGAAGATGTTGCGGATGTGCTCTTTGACGGTTTCGAGGGAGATGGTCAGGGAACTTGCGGTCTCCTGGTTGGAGAGTCCGTCGGCGAGGAGGGTGAGGACGTCGGCTTCCCGGTAGGTAAGACCTGCACGGACGAGGGCGGCGGGATTAGCCTTGCGGCTAATGAGCTTGTCTCGCTCAAGGGCGAGCCGCCGGGCGCTCCCGAGGAGAGTCTGGGCGAAGCAGAGAAAGGCTCGATCGGATTCGTTAAAGTCCGGCCCTCCTTTGCGCTCGATGCCAAAGAAGGAGATCTCGTCGTTTCCGGCGGGAACGTAGACGGCGCAGTGGTTGTCGACCCCGAGAGGTTTTAGGGTGAGGCAGTAGGGGGCCGTCTGGCGAAAGTCCCTTTCACTGTAGAAATCGCTTCGCTGAAACGGACGGCCCCGGTTGACGCTGGGGTCCCAGTTGAAGAGTTTGAATCGGCCCATGACCTGGCCTAGGCCGGTCATGGCCTCGTTGAAACGGGGCAGATATTGGTTTGCACCGATATCGAGGGTCTGCTTCCTAAGGTGAAGGGTGCCGAAGGCAATAAATTCGTTGGGGACGAGATCGCTCAGGAAACGGTAGGCGTGTTCGGCATAATTGGCTTTGCCCAGATTCATCTGGGAAAACCGATTCGAAGCCGATTGAAATTGAAGAATCTGTTGTTCGTTCAGGAACACGCAGCGATTGTCTCGGGAGAAGAGAGTCTTATTCAGGAAATCCCTTGATCGCGGTAGGGCAAGGGGAAAGCGGGTTAGCGTGGACTTTGGTCTGGCGAAACGAGTGGGACTGCTCTTTCCCCGGCGCGTAATGACCTGATCTGGAGCGCAAGAGAATCGATGTCGAAAATGACTCCCCCCGGAAGTGGGGGTGTTCATGGGATCTCTAATTGTTAAAATTAGGTCATCTCATCGGGGGTGCGGGCAACGGTTTCCAGTCCGTTTCCGTCGCTCGGGTTCATTCATCCACGCGCAATCTCATGAAATATCTTCTCTTCCTGATCCTTCTTCCGTCGATCGGCTTTGCAGCTGCGTTTGTTCCGGACGATCCGTATTTTGATCCCTTCACTTACGACGGGGGCGAACTCTACGCCGGACAGTGGCACTTGCTCAATCAGGCGCCGGTCACCGGAGACAGTGCCGGACTTGACGTCAACATTTGGGAGGCGTGGAGTAATGGCTTTACGGGAGCCGGGGTGATCATTGGGATCGTTGACGATGGAACTCAGGGGAATCATCCAGACCTGATTGATAATTTTGAGAACGATTACAGCTGGGGTTTTGGCAAGGATGCGGCTACCAATCTCGGGGAAAGTTATCGGGGAGGTCCGGTTCGCTCTGGATTGGGGAGTGATGGAGATAGTCACGGCACCTCGGTGGCGGGTGTGTCGGCGGCGCGGGGCGACAACGGAATCGGGATGACCGGAGCCGCTCCTTATTCTGGGATCGCTGGTTTGCGGCTTATTAACGCAGAGGATCCGAGCGGGCGCAGTTTCGGGGAAATCGAGGCCGCGGCGATTCTATACCAGGGGCAGACGGACGGCAGTGGAAATTCCAACCCTTTCGTCGCCCCCTCCTGGGATTCCGTTCCGGTGCGGGTGAAGAATCATAGCTACGGGCCTCAAGAAGGTTTTCAGCTTTATCCCGGTTTTGATAAGGTTGTGAATGCTCTGGAGGAAAGCGCGAGCCATGGGGTCATTCACGTTTGGGCATCGGGCAACCAGAGGATGACAGAGAGAAACCCTTGGCCGACGGCGGATGCCAGTAAGTCGCTCTCCGGAGCTCTGCCTGAGAATATCATTGTGGCCGCCTTGGGCAGTGACGGGAAATATTCTTCCTACAGTAGTTATGGATCGAGTGTCTTCGTCACGGCACCCTCCAGTGGGATCGATGGATACGGCATAGCGACTACCGACAGGACCGGTTCTTCGGAAGGCTACAACAAAGTTCCGTCCGACCCCGATCAAGCCCTCGATTCGCCAGACGGTTATAATTATACCAGCCGTTTCGGTGGCACCTCTTCCGCCTCCCCCTTGGTCGCCGGGGTTATGGCTCTCGGTGTGGCGGCTAACCCGGATATGGACCATCGCATGGCAAAACACATTCTCGTCTCCACCAGCCGGGTTGTGGACGCGGGAGATTCCTCGTCCACCGGTCGATGGATTGTCAACGGGGCCGGAAATGCCTTCAATAATAATTACGGATTCGGCTTGGTAGACGCCGGCGCCTTCACTGAAACCGCCACCCGGGTCGATCGCGTTACCGAACAGACTTTCTACTCGACCGGTGAACAAGTCGTGAATCGATCATTTGCCTCTGAGGGAGATGATGAGATCTCCGAGTCATTTGTCGTCGCGGTGGATCCCGCCGAGAAGCAGGCGCTCGAGTATGTCATGGTCGAAATGACGATCATCGGTCTCGAGACTGATTGGAATACCTATGAAGGGGGATCGGGAGTATCATGGGGGACTTTTCTGCCTGGCTTACCTCTCCCTTTGGGACTCGCAATGAGCTGTTCTTCAACGATCGAGCCATGCCGGAGGCCGATTGGGAATTGCGTCGGGATTATCATGACGACGAGTTGGATTGGCAATTTGTCAGCAACGCGTATTGGGGCGAAGATGTTGAAGGCACTTGGATCCTGGAACTCTACAATGATACGGGCAATGACCTTACTGGCACTCTGCAGGATTACGAATTTACCGCAGCCATGGGCGAGCTCCTCCTCGTTCCAGAGCCGTCGGCCTATGCCTTTCTGATGGCTCTTGCCGTGATTCCCGTATTGCTCTCCCGGAGACGGCAGTAAATCTACCCGGTCAGCAAGGTAGAACAGGCTGCCAGTCGGTTCTTCCGCGGAATCTTTCCACAAAAAAGCTCCGCCGGACTCGCAGTCGGCGGAGCTTGGGTTTCTGGAAAAACTACAGAAATTTAGCCCTTGATGACTTCGGCGTGGAAATCTTGCCAGTCTTCGAGGTTGTTGAGGCTCACGGCATCGAGGATGCTGCCGTCGTCTTCGATTCCTGCGGCGCTGAGGATGCCCTTGCGGGTCTCATCGTCGTGGTTGTATCCGAGGATGCCGTTATTGAGTTCTTCTACCGCTGCGGAGTCGAGGGAGCCGCCTTTTTCGGAGAGGATCCAGGCTTCCAGCTGTGGGTAGGTGGGCTTACTTGCCATGAACTTGAGGAAGGATTCGTTGTCGATACCGAGGCCTTCGAGGACCATCTGGTCGAATCCGTTGCCGATGGCTGGATACTCACTGTGGAGCTTCCCGGCGATGTCGAGTGAGACCTTTTGCCAGAGGCGGGGAAGGTGGAGGACGCCGAGAGGTCCGCGTGTGCCGGAACTGATGAGAGGAATGATTTGAGTCATGATAGGATTTCTTTGGTTCTGAGGTTTTTGGGTGAGATCGCCGACCAGAGTCGGTGGCGATAAATGCTTTGGAATTAGCTGCGACCGCGGAAGGTGAGCTCGGAGACGGCGGACTTGTCCATCTGCCCCTTGCCTAGCTCGACAAGTTTGTCGTACTGGCCTTTGGTGCTGTCGTTGAGCGGGAGGGAGAGTCCGGCCTCGTCGGCCAGAGCCTTGGCGATCCCACTGTCCTTGGCGGCGTGTTCGGCCATGAACCAAGCTTCGTGGTCACGAGCGATCATGTCCTCGGCGTCGGTTTCCAGAACTCGGCTGTTGGCACCGGTCTGGGCAAAGACTTCGCAGATCATCTCAAGATCCAGCCCGAGAGCGTCCGCGAGCCCCAGCCCCTCGGCGAGGGCGGCCGTGTTGATGTTCATGACCATGTTGACCAAGGCCTTCACTTGGGAAGCCTTGCCGACGGGGCCGACGTGCTTCAAGTTGACGCTCATTTGCTCGAGAATCGGGCGGGCTTTCTCAAAAGCCTTTTCGTCGCCTCCGATCATGAGGAATAGTTTTCCCTCACGCGCTTGGCTGATGCTCGAGGCCATGCTCCCCTCAATAGCCATCGCACCGGCTTCCTTCGCCGCTGCTTCGATTTTCTGTTGGACGCTGGGAGTCAGGGTGGCGCAGTTGACGAAGAGCTTCCCGGAGGCGTCGGTTAGCAGGTTGTCGCCTTCGCCGGTGAAAATCTGGCGCATGGCGTCGTCGTTGGTAACCACCGTGAAAATAACGTCGGCCGAGGCCGTCACTTCGGCGAGGCTCGTGCAGTGCTTGGCGCCAATCTCTTTCGCGAGGGAGGCGGCTTGGTCGTGGTTGACGTCGTTGACGGCCGTGACGTTGTAGCCGCAGTCTTTGAGGCGACGGGCCATGTTCGCGCCCATCCGGCCAATACCGACAAATGCAATTTTTTCTGAGTTTTGGGTTTCTGTCTTCATAGGATTGAGTGGGTTTGAGAAATGAAATCGTAATCTATAAATCGAGAATTGTCGATTCGTTTGGCGGGAAAGAATTTCGGTCGCTTAGAGGGTTAGTTGTAACTGGCTGAGATAGGTCCGCACCGTAGCGTCGTTGCGGCGGTAATAGGTCCATTTGCCGATGCGGGTTGCGATGACCAGATCGCAGCGCTGGAGGATCGCCATGTAGTGGGAGACTGTCGATTGCGACAATCCACACTTCTCTTGAATCACGGCGACACAAACGCCGTCGGAGAAATCCTTGCCATCCTTGTGCGGACGAAAATTCGTCTCCGGATCGCGCAGCCACCGGACGATGTCGAATCGCATCTCGTTGGCGAGCGCCTTGGTGATCTCGACTAAGTTCATGACCTCAACCAAGGAGGGAAGCTCCATTTTGTCAATCGATGTATCGAGAAATGTCGATTTAAAGTGTTGTTAATTGATCTTCGTTCTTCGGTCTCTGCGACCTTTGGTGATGGCTCTCTGGAAGGTTCCAGTGCCAAATTCAGGTTGCCGTGATGTTGGAGTCCTTTACTCCGAAAGGGTCGCACGACTGCATTCGACGAGCTCATGCCAGAAAAGTCATGCGCGAACGGAAGGCTGGACCGCGGTGGGAGCGGTGGATGCGGCGAGATGATTTTGAGTGTTTTGCTCTGGATTCGAATGGGTGCTTTTCTATAGGGTATCCTGCTCTTGCTTTTCTTTTCTGCGGTTTATTATGCGAAGCGTTTACTCCCTTAAGTGGCTGATACTGATTTGGGTTTCGGGATGTTTTCTGGCGCCCATTGCCGGATGGGGAGGCGGACCACCGACTTCGCTCGTGAAGGCGGACGGATCAGTGGTTTCTGGAGAAGTGCGGGACGTAGAAGGCTCGGAAGTGTTGGTCGCTACCGGCCCGAGCGAAACCGAGAGGTTTCCTTTGGTAGATCTTGCTGAAGATTCCCGGGAGGAGGTTCTGCTATGGGCTCTTCCGTTGATTCTCGAGAATGACAACGCCTTTCAGGTTCGCTTCTATCGAAAGATAGAATCTTCTGTCGAAGATCCCGAAGTCGGAACCTTTGAGGTCGCGGTGAATAACCGGTCCCAACTGGATCTTCCTGAGGACCTTCATCTTGAGTTTGTCATTCACCGGTTGGATTTCCTCCCCCTCTGGGGATTAGATGATTCGAAGAAGTATCGGATGACCGAGGCGAGGAACGAGAAGATGGAGATTCCGTTCGACGGAATTCCGAGCGGGGAAGAGCGGTCTTATGGGATGGAGGCGGTAGAGCTTTCGGACGCCGATTTGAGTCTGCCATGGAGTGAAATTCTCGGTGAGGAGAAGAAAGAAGATCAGAGAGCCGAGATTTTGACGAAAGTCTTCCTGGAGGTGCGGTTGTTCGTGGGAGACCAGTTGGTAGGATCTTTTCCCGAGTCGGTAGCGGCGTCTGAATTGTTGGCGGAGAAGGGGTTGGGGGGTAGTCAGAAACTGCGGAGAGGAAGGCAGGGGGCGGCCCCGGTTCGTTACGCACCCAGGGCAGGTCCCAGCATCGAGATTCCTCTCGAAACCCTTGTCATTATTGACGCTGACTTTTCGACCGGCAGCGGATTCCTCGCCAAGATCAAAGGGAAACCATTTTTGGTCACCAACGCTCACGTGTTGGCGGGGGCTCAAAGTATCAAAGCTCGAACCGTGGGAGGGCGTTCCATTGCCATCCCCGATTTCTGCTACCTGGCCGGCGATCGAGACTTGGCCTTGATTCCCGTGAAGGATGAGGGAGATTTTCTGGTGGTCTCCGAGGATATCGCAAAGACGGCTGCGATTGGGGATCCCATCACTGTATTTGGCAATGAGGCGGGAGCGGCGGTCGCAACGGAGCTGCGAGGCAATGTTCGCGGGATCGGGCCGAAGCAGGTTGAGATCGACGCCTTGATTGTGGAAGGAAACAGCGGAAGTCCTGTGATTCACGATAAATCGCAAGAAACTGTCGGGGTCGTCGCGTATTATATTGAGTATGAGGTCCCGCGGGCCGACGAAGCTCGCTGGCGGTCTGAGCGGGGGATTCCGAATGCTGACCCGCGTTCGGATCTGCCACCGGAAGTCTTGGAAAATCTCCCTCCCGAGGTTCGTCGCAATCTGCCGGGGCGGGGGCCTACGGTCATACGGCGGCGATTCGCCGAGCGTTTGGACAATGCGGACTCTTGGGAGCAGATCAGCTTTGTTGACTTGTCACGCGAAGGCACGGCCTTCGAAGAATATCAAGAATTGGTGACTGGAGTTGCAGAGATTGCCGTCCAGATTATGCGCACGGGCACCCTTCCTAACGGCGGCTACGATTCGAGAGAACTGCAGCGACTCGTTCGTCGTTTTCATCGCCAGTTTGACGACGATAATCGGCCAGGATCCGCCGAGAACGAGAGGGCCCTGAATAGTCTGCGGTATCAACTGTTCTCGCTGATGGATTCCCGAAAACGAGAAACCCGGGGAAAAATCTCAACCGCCTATTTCCAGGGAGAGTTTGATCGTCTGAGTGTCTTCGGCGGTAAGGTGAGGACCTTCTGGGAAGGTTTGGAGGTCTACTAGATTCTCCGTGAGTTGGTGAGAGTCGCTCTCCCCTCGACCTCTATCTTCCCCGAGGTTGAATTTCGGGTTCTTTGGTTGGGCATCATTGCCGACTGGGATTTTTCGTTTCAGAGACTTCTCTTGCCAATTGCTCGACTCCGGAGATGAGGGGCAGGTTCCGGTGCTCCGAAAGGTGCGTGTGTGAGATGAAGTGAACGAAGAGATACTTTGCTTTGATTGGGGTGAGGAATGTCTCCGCGAATTCGTCATTGTGAACTCAAAGTGCCCTCAGGCGGGAGAAATCTTTTGCGACCCCCTGGATCGCCGAGGTTGTAAAACTGCGGTGACAGCATTGTTACCTTTGCTCGATTGACGATGTGGCGGTGAGGCGGGCTAGTCTGGTGACGCCGTAATTCAACGGAGGTTTCCTATGATTCGTCACTCTTCGCCAACACACATGCGGGCTTCTGCCCGCGAAACGCTCGGTCGCGGGTTCACGTTGATCGAGCTCCTAACCGTTATCGCAATTCTCGGTGTGCTTGCTGCGATTATTATTCCATCGTTGCGGGCGGTTCGTCTCCATTCGGTGAGGACGGCCAGCGCCAGCAATCTCCGTCAATGGTCTTCTGCCTTTCTTCTCTATTCGAGCGAAAATGGGCAGAGGATTCCCTACGAGGGTTCTTACGATCAACCTTCCTGGTCTCAGGTTCGGACTCCCAAGGAATCCAACGCGTGGTTTAACGTCCTTCCTCCTCTTGTAGAGGCTCCGGCTCTCAATGAGATGCGCTCGGGTGATGAGCGGGCCGCGATGATCAATGGTCTAACGATTCACAGCGGGCCCGGGCTCGAGGTCGACGCGAGAGAAAACCGGCGTCGGCCTTTCTTTTCCTACATGATGAACTCCCAGATCTACAGTGATGAGGACGGCGCTCCGGGGAACTCAGGGGATGCGTTGATTCGGCTCGTGTTAATCCCAAATCCATCAAAGACGATATTTCTCACCGAGACTCGCAGCTCGATTGAAGAAGGTGCTCCGAATGAAGATGAGAGTCGAGTGGGTCGGGCGAAAGGAAGAAATAACAGTATAAGCTTCCGCTACGATGACCGGAGCAATGTTGCCTTTCTCGACGGTCACGTAGCGACGGTAGATAGCGAGACACTTTATAATGCCGGGAGGGATCCATCTGTCCCCGGTGGGCAACTCGATGACTTTGTCTGGTATCCTTGGTAGAGCCGGAGACCCCAGTGAAACTTTCCTTTTTGTTCTTTTCCATCCACGGACATCTTTTTCCATGAAGCAGAAACTTATTCTACTATCTTATCTGATTTGCACAATTTGTGCCTCGGCCGGGTCTGTTCTTTTAAATGAATACAATGCGGTTGCGGACGGTAATCTACTTGATGACGGGAGTGGCAGCGATTCGTTTTTCGGAACGGTCGCTGGCAATGGGGGCGATTGGATCGAACTCGTCGTCGTTGGAGACGGAACCTCTTCATCGACTGTGGATATGCGAGGTTGGACGATCGAGCTCTTTGATGGTGACGGTGGAGCGAGCCAGGTGGTGCTTTCTCAGGACTCCTATTGGTCGAACGTCTCGGCTGGAACCATTCTCACTTTTATCGAAAACGATTCCTCGAGTGGAGGGTCGGACACCGAGTTTGAACGGATTAATCGATTGAACTCGGAGGGTTGGGCATGGACCAATGTCTATCTGGGGGATCCGGCATTAATCGATGCAGCCAACAGCAATCTCAATATCCATGTATCCAACAGCGATACCGATGTCACCGTAAAGGACTCTTCCGACAACGTGATCTTTGGTCCGGCGGGAGAGAGTATCTCCGAAGAGGGGGTCAACTCCGAGGAAGTTTTTGCGCTGCAAGCGAATCCCTCTCCTTCGATCGCTCCGACGGATGGGGCTTACAACGATATTTCGAACTCCTCCTTTGGAGGGCCCAACATCATGGAGGACGGCTCCTCCGTTCAGAGTTTTCTGCCGTTCCGCACACCGGGGTCGGCTCCGACTTTTACCATCCCGATCGCGGATGCCGAGTTGGTGGCGGGGAATGAGTTCGTCGTATCGACGGCAGCTGCCGATGACAATGGAGGAAACTTGACCTTTACTCTGAAAGAGGCACCAGAGTGGCTGAGCCTCGATGATCATGGGGATGGAACGGCGGAGATTTCGGGAATCCCGAGTGACATGGATGCCGGTATTTATTCGGTCGAACTTTTGGTGGAGGACGATCCTTCGGACGGTTCGGACTCGATGACGTTTCAGGTTCGGGTTTTTCCGAGTTCGTCTCCGGTCATCTTGAATGAATACGATGGTGGAGGGGAATGGGTAGAACTGGTGGTGGTCGGCGATGGCACGCCGGGTGCGATGGTTGACCTCCGTGGGTGGATTGTCCGCATCTCGGAAGAAGAGGAAAGTGGTATCATCGAGTTTTCGGAAGATGATGTCTGGTCTTCGGTGCAAGCTGGTACGATACTGCTTTTCAGTGAAGAGAACGCGGCGAGTGGTGGATTCGATACCGATTTAAATGCAGCCGATTACCTCGCCGATTCGGGTTGGGGATCAATCCACGTCTGGATCGGAGATGAAATCTACTTGAATGCGGCCACCACCGCTGACTCCTTGCCAGTCTCAAACGACGATTGCCAGATTGCGGTTGAGGATGATCAAGGGAATACGGTTTTTGGTCCAGCTGGCGAAGGGATCGCTTCTGAAGGAGGAGTGAACGACGAAGAACGCTTTCAGTTGAGGATCGATCCCGCTCCCTCTGTTTCTCCGATTGGCGGAAACTATGGAGATTCCGACTCGTCGACTCCGGGTGAGCCGAATGAAGTTGCTGGAGGTTCAGTTCAGAACTTTGAAGCGTTTGCGACCGGATCCGATCCGAACTCGCCGCCGTATTTTACCACCGAGCCGACGGAACTCGCGGATTACACGGTGGATATCCCGAACGAATATTTTCGCATTGTCGAAACCGATGACCCCAACCCGTCGGATAGCCTAACTCTCACGCTGATCGAGGGGCCGGATTGGTTGGAGCTCGACGACTATGGAGATGGAACTGCCGATCTTTTCGGGTCTCCGTCGGAGGCGGACGCAGGGGCTTCTACGGTGACCGTTGAAGTGTCGGATGGATCCTTTACGGCGATCCAAACCTTCGTACTTTTCGCCTTCAACGAAACCAGTCCGGTGATCGTAAACGAATTCAACGCTGTCGAGGAAGATACCCTCCTGGATTCTGGGGAGAGTGAAGATTCTTTCTGGGGAGCCGTTGAGGGCAACGGTGGAGACTGGCTGGAACTGGTCGTCGTGGGAGATGGCACCGCCGAATCGACGGTCGATATGAGGGGATGGATAATTGAGATCGCCGAAGGCTCGGAAACTCCGGAGAAGATCGTCCTTTCGCAGAATGTCTACTGGCAATCGGTGCGGGCCGGAACCATCCTCACGTTTGGAGATAGAGGATTCGACGAAGGGGGGCTCGATAGTGGAGTCTATCGCGTTTCCCGATTCACTGACGAAGGATGGGGGTGGACTCATGTTCTTGTCTCGGACTCGATTTTCGTAGATCCCGAAGGTAGTAACTTTGGGAGTGGATTTTCGGTGGGGAGCAGTGACACGCGAATTACCCTGAAGGATCCTTCGGGATCCGTCCGATTTGGTCCTGATGGTGAGGAATTTCTCGCCGCGGGAGGTGCGGGATCGGATGAGGTCTACAAGTTGGAACAAGATCCCCTCCCGACGAATGCTTCCCCACTGCTCGCGAATTATACCGATGGCTCCAGTAGTACCTTTGGTGCGCCAAACGTATGGGACAGTGGGAGCAATGAGCAGGATTTTTCCCACTATCAATCAGCGACAACACCCAATGCTGAGCCTTACTTTACTTTCATCTCGCCGCAATTTGCGAGACGAGGGGATGGCTTTGAAGCGGGAATCTCCGCCAGTGATTTTGATGGGATCAGTGGCTTGACTTTGACCTTGGTGGACGGCCCTTCCTGGCTCTCGTTGAGCGATCAGGGCGAAGGTGTAGGAAATCTAGTGGGCATTCCTCCAGAGTCCGCATCTCTGGGGATTCAGTCGATCACCGTATCGGTCTCGGATGGGCAGGCAATCGTGGAAAAAGATTTTTCGATCTTCGTTATGACGAGTTCTTCTCCGGTATTGGTGAACGAGTACAACGCGGTCGATTCGGACAATTTTCTCAATGGAGGCGTTCTGGCCCAGGATGATGACGGGGGCGTCAGTTCCGATCCCGTATTCGGTCGGGTCGAAGGGAATGGGGGAGACTGGATCGAACTGGTCGTCGTGGGAGATGGTGGCCCGGGCTCAGTAGACCTCCGGGGTTGGACGATCGCGCTTGCCGACAATGCTTCCTCTCCGTTTGTTGCGGAAGAGAAGATCGTCCTCTCGCAGGATTCGTTCTGGTCTGCGGTTCCTTCGGGCAGTATTCTCACCTTCACTGAAAAAAGAGCGAGTGAAGGAGGGTTCGATACCAATCTTGATGCTTTCGATCAAAGTGATGCAGAGGGATGGCGCTGGTCCAATATTTGGATTGGCGACGGTTCTCTCATCCAGTTCTCCGATGAGTTGACCAACGGATACTCGCGGGATTCCGAGACTGGTGAAGTAAGCGGGGTCTCTTTTTCAGCGAATGATAGTTGGATTGTCCTTTACAATTCGGACGGCGAACCGGTATTCGGTCCGGTGGGAGAAGGAATTGCTCCGGAGTCTGGTGTCGGCGGAACCGAAGTATTCGAACTCGAAGGAGATCCCACTCCGTTTACTTCTCCGCTCGTTCAGGCGGAGGATGCACCACAGATCGTCCAGGGCTACGACGATGGGTCGACCAGTTCATTCGGACGTCCGAATCGATGGGATGGAGATTCGGTCATTCAGGACTTCACCCCCTTCATTCCAGGATCAAGTGGGCCGGATCCGCTCAGCGTTTACTTGAGTGGTTTTGGCCTATCCGGCAACGATCTTTTGCCGAACTCGGACTCCGATGGGGATGGCGCCGTGCAGATCGAAGAGTTTGCCTTTGGCACCGATCCGACATCCGGTGGTTCCTCTCCGCAGCTGCTCGAGAGTGCGGAGATGGAAGAGGAAGCTTTCTTCCTGCGCTTGACCTTTCTCCGGAGGACGGGCGGATCTGTCGAGGGAGATAGTTACTGGGCCGATGGCATTGCCTACACCGTCTTGGGATCGTTGGATCTCAACTCTTGGAATGAGCGAGTGAAGGTGACGACCAATCCAGTCGATTTGCCGGAACCTCCTGCGAATTATGAGTGGTCGACTTACCAGCTCAGTGAGCCGATCTCGGTGGACAGTATCTCGTCGGCGGGCTTTCTTCGAGTCCTCGTCGGAGCAGAACCGGACTCATTGTGACGGGTTTGTTGAATGTGAAGGATTTGTAACGAGAGGTCCGTTGACCTAGGCTTTCAGAGCCTTTGAAACCAGTTCTGAAAGCCATTCGTAGTGGCTGAATAATCGTTGAACCAGAAAATTAAAAATACTGTCATGAAAAATGAACTACTGATTTCCGCTGCTCTGTGTGTTGCAGCGACGACTGCCTCCGCTCAGCTTGTCATTACCGAAGTTATGTCCAACTCCAGCCATCCTGGTGGGCCTGCCAATGGAGATTGGTGGGAGCTGACGAATACCGGAGGATCCTCCGTCGATCTGATGAACTATTATTGGGATGATAGCGGTCCCAATGGGGATGATGGAGCGCTTTTCCCGAGCATCACAATTGCTGCCGGAGAATCCATTGTCATTGTCGATGAAAATTCCGATAATATTGCGGGATTTGTCGCTGCCTGGGGCGGTGGATTCACGGCTTACTCGAAGGACGACTTCAGTGGAAATAATACGTTTTCCGGACTCTCTGCGGGTGGTGATCAGATCCAACTGTGGGATGCTGATCCGAATGTGGGGAGCGCCAACTTGGTTGCGGAAGTGGTTTTTGGCGAATCGACCGATGGGCACAGCTTTGTCTGGGGCACCAACGGGGATTACTTGGGGATCAGCCAGAATAATGTCGGCGGAGCCTTCGTCGCTCCCGGCAATGGAGCCGGGGGTGCGGGTACCGATGTTGGCTCGCCCGGATTTGCCGCAGTGCCGGAGCCGGAATTCTTCGGAGCACTCGCAGGTCTCATGGTCTTTGGTTTCGCCGCTCTCCGGCGCCGCCGGAAATAGAGTGATGTGATCTTCGGTTCTTTTAGGGAACCTTGATAAGGGTCGCCGTTAGGCGGCCCTTTTTGCGTCCCGAGTTTTATTTGAAGTCTTTTCTTTCTCGGTGGATGGCTGTTTTTGTGATCTGCCGGAGTCGGAGAGGAACGACGATGCACCATCATGATCAAACCTTCCTAAATTCGGTATAAGAACTTGTCTTGGTTAAGGGGAGATGGTTCTTCATGATTCTTTTCTCGGATGATGGATACCCTGTTGGAAAAGAATCGAAGTTTCTATGAGTCACTCTGGCGCAGAGCACGCTTGGTGACTCCTGACCGCTTCAACACTTGGCCATTGATTCAGAAAGTTGCGGAGGATGCGCCGATGCGGCTGGAAGTCGGGCCGGGCATGCGCCCACGGCTTCCGATCGCGGGCACACATTTCGTTGATATCAGCCGCGCGGCGCTGGGAGAACTGGAGAGGGCTGGCGGAGCTGTCCATGAGGCCGGAATCCATCAGCTGCCGTTCCCGGATGATCACTTCGATCTGGTCTCGGCTCTCGACATCGTGGAGCACGTCGATGCGGATGGGGATGCGGTTCAGGAACTCTGCCGAGTCGCAAAAACCGGGGCCATTCTACTCCTCTCCATGCCACTGTATATGGACTGCTGGACCCCCTTCGACGAACTAGTGGGGCACCGCCGGCGCTACGAGATCGACGAACTCAAGGACTTGCTGGATCGGCACCAGCTCGTCGTCGAACAAAGTTGCGTCTACGGCATGCAGCCAAAATCGAGCCGGGTAGTCGACTGGGCCATGAATTATCTCAAGAAGAATCCGGAACGGGCCTTCTGGTATTACAACAAGATCTTTATGCCTATTGGGCTAAGGCTGCAAAAACCACTGCGCTGGGAAAAAGGATGGTGTGATTTGAAAGGCGCCGACGAAATCTTCCTCGTTTGCCGATTGCAGAGGCAGGGCAGAATGTCTCGGTAGCATCGGCGCTTCGCCGATGACGAGGAGGGTGGAGGTCTTGTCGGGAGGCTGAATTGGGGTGAATGCGGATCATCGAGCAAGGCTCGATGCTACGGCGGTGCTCGGTAGCATCGGCGCTTCGCCGATGACGGGGAGGGTAGAGGTCTTGCCGGGAGGCTGGATTGGGGTGAATGCGGCTCATCGAGCAAGGCTCGATGCTACGGCGGGCTCCCCGGCTCCTCAACGACCCTAGCCTAGGCGGCGCCAGCCTAGGCGACGCCGGCCTTCTCTTTCGCGAGCCAGCGTTCAATGCGGGCTACGGCATCGGGGCGTTTGGGATCGTCGCGCTTCATTCGATTGAGGATGTTGAGAGCGGTTTCGGCGTAGTCGATGGCGGTGGCGCTGAAAATCTTGTCGAGTTCGGCGTGGTTGATTTCCCCTTCGCGGATCATCTTCTTCGCGTCGGCTTCGATCTCCATGGAGGCTCCTCCGGGGGCCATGGCTTCTCCTTTGCCTTTGGGAGCTCCTCCTCCTCCGCCGCCTCCTCCGGAACCGCTTTGGGATCCGTCGTTCTCTACCCGTTGGCTCCCGCCGCGGGGCTCACGTTCGATCGCGGACGGGTATTGCTTGCCATCTTTGCCGGTGACCTGACGTTGGCTCTCAATCCGGTCTTCTTTCTCCATCTGGTTGCGGCAGCGGCGCACGAGGTCCGGCGATACTTTGCAAAGCTCGGCGATCACCGAATTGGACATTTCCGGCCACTCTTCGAGAGCAATTTCGGTCGCGTTGCGTTTGTCAGCGTTGGAACGGTAGATCCCGTTGGTCGCGTTCGCCCCGAGCGAGTGACGGAGGGCATCGGTTCGCGATCCTTCCCGGACCTCCGCCGAAATGCTGTCATACTCATTGCGTTGGGCAGCGAGATAGCGGTGAAATCCGTCGGCCAGCCAGAATTTGCTGCCGTCATAAAAGGTGATGACCGGGGGGAATTGCGCCCCTTCTTCCATGGCCTCCGCATAAGCGGAAATCGCCTCATCATTGGTGGCCACCCGCGCCTGGGTGCCCCCGTAAATATCAATTTGTTTGAGCTGTAGATCGGTAACTTGCATGAGAAGCCGGATGTTCTGATCGATGACTCGCCCGATGACAACGGGAGAATGCGTTTGCAGTCATTTTTGAACCTAAAGGGACGGATTCTGCCTTGGATCCGGTGGGCAAATTTGAATCCCAACTCTGGGAATCTCGTCAGGATCAGGGCCCTGGGAACCGACATTTCGTAACCTCAGTCCAGTAGGCCGAAGCCGCCGATTGGCCGAAAAAAAGTTCGAATATCTTCCTGCTTTGAGTGGATTCGTTCCGCCTTGGTACGGTGGGAGGGCAATCGTCCCGACGGCGGCGCCTTTTGAGTCAGCGCTGCTGTTCCGGTTCTCGTGCCGCCTTCTTTTTGTCGGGCTAAGATTTTTCTTGCTAAACTTTCAGTAATTACTGAAAGTTAGGGAATGAAAGATGAAGATTTTCAGGCATTGCGAAATGAATTCATTGCTCAGTGGGGGACCTTGGGTGGGGGATGGGGGATCAACCGGACCATGGCCCAAATCCATGCGCTGTTGATGGTGAGCGTGGATCCCTTGGATACGAATGTGATCATGACGCGGCTGAAAATCAGCCGGGGTAATGCGAACGCCAATCTACGGGATTTGGTCGGCTGGGGGTTGATTCGCCGGGTGACTTATCCCGGCGACCGGAAGGAGTATTTTGAAGCGGAGAAGGATGTCTGGACGATCTTCTGCACCATTGCTCGGGAGCGGAAGCGCCGGGAAATCGATCCCGCCTTGAATCTTCTGCGTGAATCCTCATCGCAATCCTTCGAGGAGAAGGACCGGGAGCAGCAGCTCTTTGGGGAGCAGACCCGGGCGCTGGCCGACTTCCTCTCAACCGCGGATCAAATCATGGGACGGGTTGCCCGATCTGAGAAGAACAAGGTGATCCCGTTTTTGCTCAAACGATTCAAATAAACGAAAGGAAAAATGATCATGAATGGAACAATCTTAGTCGCATACTTGCTCTACATCACTCTTACGGTTGGCATGACCATCTGGGTCGCGCAGACCTTGCATCGCAACGGTCAGATCTTCTTGGTGGAGGCCTTCCATGGAAACGAGGAGATGGCCCAAGCGGTGAACCACCTGCTCCGGGTTGGATTTTACCTGGTGAACTTGGGATTCGTCTTGATGTTTCTCAAACACGGCACGCGTCCAGAGACCACCGTTGAGGCGATCGAATACGTCGCCACCAAGGTGGGGATTGTACTGATCGTTCTGGGGCTGATGCACTTCTTCAACATGTTCAACTTCGACAAGATGCGGAAGAAAGGCCGCCGGGGCGTAGTGGAGGCATAGGGTTTTTCTCTGTCTTGAATGTAACTCGATGAAGAACCTGTGAATGCTAGACAACCACCCCATCCGGCTCTGCATAGGCACGCAGGGACACGCCCGCTGTCGCGGGTCCCACCCCTTTCTTTTCCTAGCAAACTCCTCCCTTGCTTGTTTAAACCTTGAGCTTGTCGATAGGCAGGGGAGGGGGACCAGCGCCAGCTGGTGGAGGGGGTTCGACCAGTAGGGTTCATCCATCAGTCATCTAGTAGAGAAGGTTAAACTAGTTTCATCCATACTGCCCCCTTCGGATATCATCGTCATGAAAGCGCAGAGCTTGAATCACCCGGCCCTCGTCAAATCCCTCCGGAAAGCCTACTCGGCGGAGAAGGCTGCGGCCTTCGCCTACATCGGCCATGCATCTTCGCTAAAGGAGGAGAAGGAGCGGACGAGAATTCGCGAAATCGAGAACGACGAGTGGGAGCATCGACGGGAGGTCGGTGTTCTCCTCGATCACTATGGGATCCCCCGCTCGAGGTTCTACGAATGGAAATATCATCTCATCGGGAAATGCATCGGTCTCAGCTGCCATCTCATCGGACGGTTCATGCCGTATTTTTTCGCCGGTAAGTTGGAGAGTGGAAACGTCTGCGAATACTTTGTCATGATTCGCTATTTCCACGAGCTTGGGATTCACGATCACGACGATGTGCTGCATGCGATGGGCATCAAAGAAAAGGAACACGAGGTCTATTTTCTGGAACTCATCGCGGATGAGCCTTGGCTGCCCTGGTTTGAGAAGGTCTTCGAATGGGGGAAGAAAAAGACCCTGAATGATGTCGATTTGGCTGATCCGTTGCCTCCAGGGGAGGGGGATCAGTATTGCCGTTCGAGAGGCAACGGCGTTGCCGTCTCGAAAAAGCCAGAACGGCGGTGACGATCCTACCGCCCGAGTTGCGGGACGATTTGGGGAAGAAAGCGGTCGCGAGGTTTTGTCCTCTTTTGATCTTTTTGCGCTTTCTGTGGCTCGCCCGCAGTGGGTCCCGAATGGTGAACTGAGAAGGAGAAGTTGCTGGCGGGAGAATTCAGTCAAGAATCAAGCCAGCTGACGTAGCTTCGGTGTGCCTTTTGTGGGATCTTTTTATTTTCGTCATGATCTCCATTCCTTGCTGAGGATTGCGTACTGTCGTGTATCTACGAAGATGGGACTTCCATCACTGTCCTTCTCGAAGGAAACGTACTCTTTGAAGGTGCCTTCATGGCGCATTCCGAGTTTCTCGCACACGCGTTGTGAAGCGATGTTGTCTTCCTCGGCATAGGCGTAGAGTCGGCGAGCGTTCTTTGTGGAAAAAAGAAAATCAAACAATTTGTGGGCTGCTTCGGTGGCCAATCCGGCCCCTTCGAATCGCGCATTGAAGTTCCAGCCAACGGAGAATGTATCCTGCTCCTCTCCACGGGTCGCGAACAGGTCACCGATAAGCTCGTTTGTGCTCTTCAGACAGACTGCGATGTTGTCTTCATTCTGGCTGCGCTTACTGGCCTCCCGTTGTGCAGCGGCGCTGTCCTCGAGCTTGAGAGAAAGAAAACAGCTTACTCTGGGCTCATGCAGGTAGTCGAATAGAGCGGACGCATCTTCGGGCACGAAGTTCCTGAGCAAGAGCCGTTTTGTTTCGATTGTATTCATGGGGGATTAGGGGAAGAGCCAAAATCTTTCGCAAAAAGGATGGAGAGTCTCCATGCGCTGCTGATTGGTTTATGATAGTCAGTTGATATTGGTGTCAATAGCACCCATTGGAGGTCTCGATTTTCGTGCGGATTTCTAGATTTCGATTTCTTCGAGTCTGCTCATCTCCATGTATTTTTCTGGGATCGGATCAGTATTGCCGTTCGAGAGGCCACGACGTTGTCGTCTCGAAAAAGCCAGAATGAGGGTGACGGTTGCGGGAATAGATGTAATTGGAGCTCTTATCAATTCTCCTAAGGTATTTTGAGCGTCAGTTGTTTAGGGAGTGTGGCAATTTGTGTGCGCGAACTATCTGACTGAGCTCTATTGTGTCCTGAGGGAGCTCAACTTGTCGATGGTTCGGCCTGCGGCAGATGGAGTGGGTGATTGTCCGTTATCGAGAACCGATTATCTACGCTTTTGATGAGTCGACTTTTTGGGGTGGAGTGCCTGTGGACTCCTTTGGAAATAGTTCAGCCTTGAGTTTTATACCCTTGAGGGGCGAATCGGGATTCTTAAAACGGTTTTTGAGCACTTCCACTACGGCTTCTCCCCACGCGTCATCCTGTGCTCCGGCCTCGGTAACCGATGGGACTAACAGGGAATTCTGCTCATGCCTGCCAAATGAGGCTAGACTGCAGTCTTTGGGGATCGATAGACCGTGATTATGTAGGGCGCGCATGGCACCTACGACACCCGCGGAACTGGCGCAGATGAGTGCCGTGAAATCGACTTTCCCCTTTGTTTTTTGTAAGTGTTTTTCGAGTCCTTCTTTTGCCTTCACGGTGCTGCTTTCTCCGTACTCCGTGTCGCAGGGGATGATGATGCCAGGTTCGAGTTCGAGCATATCAAGCATCGTTTGGAAAATATCGCAGCGATTGTGCATATTAATGGAAGCAGGTTCGTTCACCAGGAAAGCGATATTGCGGTGTTTCAAGGCTTTGAGGTGTTTGATCAGCAAGCTGAGATAATGATGTTCGTCACCGGTAACGTACTCCAATTGGTATGGACTCCCCTCTCGGCCGTAGAGCACCGTTGGTTTCCCGCTCTCCAGAATGCTGTTTAGCCATCTGGGCGTCGATGCGACTAGGCTCGAAAGGACAACGTGAGCATGGGCCTCTTTGTTTGGAGTGATGTCCAAGCTGCTGTTTCCGCTATGATAGTTTTGGACGATAGTGCTCCATCCAGCTTTTCCTAATGCTTTGGCCAGAGAAGCTTCTTTGGTGTCAATTGAGACCTTCGGGTAGAGATCTCGGTGAAATTCTATATATCGAGTGCCTTTCTGCGAGTTGACGAAGACTCCGCTGCCGTGACGTATGGTGACCAGCCCTTCTGATTCCAGTTCGCGCAGGGCTATGTTTAGCGAATGCAAGCTTGTTTGAAACTGCCGGATTAGGGTTCGGATCGAAGGAAGTTTTTGGCCTGGCGGGAGAGTTTCGATCTTTGAGCGTAGGCCCTGAATGAGAAATTCTGACTTTTTCATAACTGTTCGATACACTTTGTATGGAAATCTGTAAAATATATTTGACTGTTTCTTTTGTATTTTTTCTTCTGAGGCATGAAAAATATCCCAGCCTCCTCTCGTTCTATACTCTCAACCATCTGTGTGATTCTGACTTTAGCTTTAGTTTCCTCAGCATCAGTTTGTGCGCAAACTCCTCTGGCATGGTGGGGGTTTGAAGGTAACACCACAGGCACCAATGGTTACGATTTGACCCCGGTCGGCACTTCAGCCAGCGCGTTCGATCCTCCTGCCTCCATGAGCTATGAGACTGCCTCGGGGATTAATGCGGAGAATTCAGGTAGTCAGACCATCGGCTTTGACGGTTCCAGTGTTTTAAAAACCAATGACCCGGCTCTCCGTCTTGGGGGATCTCAAACATTCTGGCTTCGTGTAAATCTCGAGACCATGCCCGCCAACATAGCCTTGATGACTCGCTCGCGTGCTCTAAACGGGAGCCGGGGCATCTCCTTGCAGTTAGTGAATGGAAAGGCTGCCGCCTATGTTTCCTCCGATGGTGATAGTTACGAAGTGGCACTGACCGATAATAGCTACACCTTGCAAACCGGTACATGGTATGACATTTCGCTAGTCTATGATGCGTCGAATAGTGTGGCGCTGTCGATCTATAGCCCCGAGACGGGGAATCTGATCAGCGCAGCTGAGACGACTTCCGATGTGCCCGCATCTATCTCGACGACGAACAATATCGGTAGCGGATATTTTCAAGTCGGAGCCATCAATAATGGTAGTGCCGGAAGCACATGGGCTGTTCCGGACGGAACACAGATTGAATCAGCGGGTGTGTGGGATTCTGCTTTGAGTGGGACGGATATCGCCCGGCTTTCTTCCATTCCTGAACCTGCCAGTTTTGGTCTGCTGATAGGAGTGTTGGGGGCCGCATGGTGTGTTCGCAGACGCTAGCTTGCTCACGTTAGCTCAACCGGACCCCACCTCATCCCTCCATGAAATATTTCCTTCTAGGATTCGTCCGGCTGGCTGCGATATTTTCAATAAGCCCTCTCTGCGCTACGACTTATTATGTAGATGGAGTAGTAGGCGACGACAGCCTCGACGGTCTTGATCGCCGTCAAAGTCTTCGATCCATTCAGGAGGCCGCAAGTCGGGCTGTGCCAGGTGACGAGATATTGGTTGCAAAAGGGGTATATTATGGCCCTATCGAACTCGGAATTAAGGGCACAGTCGATCAGCCGATCAAACTGACTGCGGAGAGTCGGGAAGAGGGGGCTGTTGTCATTACCAGTGCGGATTATGACCTCCGAGAGGGCCTAGAGCGATGGAACCTGGTCGACGAGAAACTGGGGCTTTATCAAGCGGGGTTAAACCGGCCAACTTGCCGGGTTCTGTATTCGGGTGTAGATTTGCAGCCCTATCATTCGTTGGATGGCTTGGAATCCTTTGTCACGAAAGAAGGAGATCCGGGGCCGAGGCACGGATATTTCTACGACGAAGCCTCTGAGAAAATCTATGTTCGGCTCCATGCTTCCGGGGAATATGGTTCGACTGACCCGAATGAGCATACCATGGCAGTGGGACCAAGGACGGGTGGGGGATTTGCAGGGAATGCCTACAATGGGCCACTGTTCTACAATCTGGGACTTTTGGAGCGAGGAGAGAATCACGTTATTATCGATGGATTCACCTTCGAGACGCCGGGTTTTACCGGAGTCTACTGTAATGGTAGTCACGTGACGGTAAGGCATAGCTGGTTTTTGGGTTGTCGCAGTGGTGTCTCCGGGAGGAAAGAGTCTTCGGACGCTACTACCACCTCTAACTACATTACGATTGAGTATTGCGATTACTCGCAATACCCGGCCTTTGAAGATGCCTTGGAGCTGATGCGCTCGGCGAAAAAAGGTAGCTCAAAGTCGCTTCCGATCTATTGGTGGTCTCGCAAGGGGAATGGTGCCGGGAGTAATATGACTTACGAAACAGGCATGACGAATCTCACTGGAAAGGGCTGGGTTCTGCGCAATAACTACATCCATGATGCTTTTGAGGGATTGTCCACCTGGGCCGTTCGTTGGAGCATGGATCTGGAGATTTACGAGAACGTATTCGAAAGGTTGGTAGACAATGCCATTGAGAGTGAGGATCACGCCTCGGGTATGGTTGTTCGAGACAACTTAATTGTGAACGTAATTGAGCCGCTTTCCTGGCAGCCTCTGGGTGGTAAGCCGTGGCCAGGACCTGTCTTCATTTTTCGTAATGTCATTCGTTCCGATGCATGGTTGAATGAATTGGTTGTGAACTCTTCGGGCTGGACCCCTGGTTGGTTTAAGGCTGGAGCCCCTTCCGGTAATTGGGAGGCTCCATGGAATGATCATATGAAAGGGCTCTCACGCGATTCGGTTCGTGCCGCTGGAGAAGGGGTAGTGGTTTTTAACAACAATGTTTTCTTTCCTCTGGGCTATTTCCTGACTCGGGTTCAGCCATCAAGTAGACAGTTCGAGAACTTCTTCTTTTATAACAATCTTGTTCTGGCTAGTGCTTTTGGCAAAGCGCCTGATGAGACGATGCCCGTTGCGGAGTTCATGCACAATGTTTGGATTGAGTATATACCTAGTGATGAGGCAGGGGAGAGCTCAGTGCAGGGCAGTGTATTCTCGGGCGAGGGAGGGATCGCCTTGAGTTGCGTTGGGAAGAGTTGTCGGGAGTCTTACGAGCAAAAGTATTTTCTCAACGGTTCCTGTTGGGTGGGGCTGAGCGGGTCTCCGGTGCCTCAGGCCGCATTGGTCTATCCAGGTGCCGATTCGATTCACGAGATTGGCGCATCATTTGATGGCAAATCTTGGGAGTCACCTGTCGTTGGACCTCAGTGGTAGATCGTGATGGACTATTTTGCATCTTCCAATCAGATCCACCGAACCAGCGGGAAAATGAGGCGGAAAAACGGCTTCTCGTTAGTTGAATTGCTTGTCGTGATGGCGGTTGTCGGGCTGTTGGTGGCTATCACTGTCCCTGTTATTCATTCCATGCGTAAACGCTCAGAAAATACGGAGTGTGCTTCGAAGCTTCGTACTCTCGGTCTCGCTGGTTTGAGTTGGATTAACGAGAACAACGGGAACATGCTTGATTCCATGTTTTGGCGTGCTCCCGTAGAGACGAATTCTGGAACGCTGTTGCCCTATCTCGGTTTTACCAATGACCAACTGGGAACGGAACAACCCACTCCGCTTTCATGCCCTGCCTCTTTCGCAGAGGTTGGTCCGAATCCTGATTGGAATCGGAGTTATTCGATCAATATTTACGCTTGCGCATCGGAAAATAATAAGCGCAAGGAAGATGGGCTCTACAGCCGTAATGTGACTAACATTTTTCAGATTGAGCAGCCCTCTAGAATGGCATTCTTTATGGATGGAAACTTTCTTGCCTCGGGAGCCGCCGAACGTAAGGCCGGAGTTCAGAGCGTGTCCATCCCTTGGAACGAAAACACTAAGACGGGGTTCTACAACCAGCACCCAGGGAATACATTCAATGTTGTTTTCATGGACGGGCACGTGGATTCTCTGACTTTAGAAGATTTGCCTACGGGCTCCGACGTTGAGAAACGCACAAGTCCTTTCTTTGGGAGTCTGAGGTAGGTGGGGTTACTGCCACTCCTCTACACTTACCGGCGGTGGCGATCCTACCGCTCGAGTTGTGGGACGATATTGGGGAGAAAACGGTCGCGATCGTAGGGTAGGTCTTCTTTGGGAGGGATGTCCTCGATCCATTCGCTTCGGAACTCCTCATCGGCGTAGTAGCGTAGGTAGCACTCGGGCAGATCCGTGTCCTCGTCGCTGAATTCGCAGATCGAGAAACGGCAGTTCCATCCGGCACTGACGGGTAAATCGACCGTATTCGAGCGAAGCACCTTTTCGACGAGAGTTCGGTAAAGCTCCTCGTCCGAAAGGTGGTCGGTGTCGTAGATAAAGACCCGCATTGAGGCCAAGGTGAAAAGAAGGAGCCATAGATTCTCGGAGAGATCGATGGGGTTCGACAGGCGGCTCAGAGGAGCCGGGGTAAAATTGCGGTGTTCTTTCAGCAGATCGGCCAGGGGAAACTGGGGGCCGGATTCGATATTCTCAAGATGCTGGAGATGGGCGTCCGGCGAATCGTCGGGTAGATCCTCCGCCGTGTGCTCGGCAATGGGCTTCCCGGTCAGCTCCGCCAGCTCCATCTGCAGCTGAACAATACGAAGAGCTTTTACGATTCCCGATGCGAGTTCGGGGGAGTCGGGTTCCGATTCTTCGCTCATGGGTTTGGAAAGACTGGGAGAATGGGAGTAAGCATCCAATGAAAATGCATGATCCGTCTCTATAGTCCGAAGGAAGCTCTGACAATGTTAAATCGCTCTGATAATGGATCGGTCGGAGTCGGGCTTGCTGGGTGGGAGGGGCACTTGATTCGGCGACCCTCAAGACCATGGGTTCGGGAAATGCCTTATTTCATGCGGCGGCGGTGAGCGAGTGTGAGAACGAGAGCGGCCAAGCCAGCGATCGCCCCGAAGGTCGAAGGTTCGGGGACGGCTCCGACTTCGAGGATAAAGCTGTCAGTGGAGTACCCCGGGTTGCCCGTAAAGGTGCCGTCGCCCGAACTCCAGAGTCCAGCGCTGACAAAGCCTGAGGTGGAGTTCAGCACCAGAGAGCCGGTCTCCTCGGGCGTCGTATAACTAAACCCCACAAAATAGGCCTCGGAGGAATCGTAGTAGGCACTGTCGGCCACAAACGAAGTTCCGCCAACTGTTCCCGAAATCCCTTCATCCCCGACCACGGCAATAAAGATGGCGTGCACCTCATTCGCGAAGCTTAAATCATATCCCCAATCCCAGTCGAAGGCGATCAGCGAACCTCGGTTGCTTCCCGGCCCCGCGGCGGTGCCGGAAATCGCGTAAGCCCCGGTGCTATTGTTGTATTCCAACGTAATGGCTGCCCCAGCGCTGGAACAGAAGAGACCTAAAGATGCGAGTCTGAAGGCAACGGACGTTTTCATTGCGATCATTTTGTCTAAGCCTCGATATTTGCCAAGCTAATATACGATTTTTAGAGGCCTAATCAGGTCTATTCGGTGAACGGCTCTACGGATGGCTCAAGCATCAGCATCTTCTCGGCGTAGCGCTGTCCGAGGAGGATCATGCTGTCGTGGTCGAAGTGCCATCGGTCCATGGCGGTCAGGCCTTGATTGGAGACGACGGCGGTGTGCTCCACTACACTGGGTAGCTGGAGGATCAGCTGATTGAAGAGGTAGTCGCCGGAGGTGTTGATCTGTCCGGCAATGAAGGGAATCTCGGGGGCATCCAGGTCTTCACGGAAATTGCGGATGAGCTGGCTGATTTTGTCGAGATAGGCGGGGTCGTTGGCGTTGGCCTCGCCTTGATGCCAGAGGATTCCTCGAAGCGTGCCATCTTTCAGTGCGATCTTGGTCCGGCGAAGGGCTTCCTGGTAGTATTCACTGTCGCGGGACCATTCTTCTATTTTACTCCCTCCGCGAGCATTCACGACCAGCCCCAGTTCTCGTTCAGGTTGGGCCTCCCTCATTGCCAGAGAGAAGCTGTATCCGGGGTTCATTTTTTGCATGCTTAGATCCTTGCGGATCGTTGAGTAGCGGTTCAGGGGGTTGCTGGCTGGTTCCCATAGGTCTTCGCTATCCAAGAGAAAGACACCGGGGATTTCATGTGCATCAACTGGCGTATACGGTGCACGTCCAGCCATGTTCGATTGACCGATCAGCAAATAGAGATCGAGTTCCTTGGCGGTAACACTCGCGAGCGGGAGGAGGGCGATGAGGAGGATTTTGAATGATTTCACAGCGATTTTGATTCGGTGGGGTTTTCCGGGTCAGAATCCGATTTCGCGCAACCAGCGTTCTGCCAGTGCCCTCCATTGTTCGACGGCGCCTTGCCGCCGAAAGTCGAGGGAGCAAATGCCCAGACCGTGAGAACCTTTGGGAAATACGTGAGCTTCGTGGGGGATTCCTTTCTCCTGGAGTCTTAGGGCCATGCGATAAGCGTTCTCGACAGGCACTGTGGCGTCTTCTTGCGTGTGCCAGATGAATGTGTCCGGGGCTTTCGAGTGGATCCTTTCGGGCCAATTGAGCTCCTCGGAGATAGAGGAGTTGGCGAACCCATTCCCGAGCAGGTTGTGCATGCTTCCCCGGTGGGCAAAGGGGCCCTGGGTATTTAGGACGGCATAGGCCAGGATGCAGGCGTCCGGTCGGGCCGGTATGGTTTGCAACGTCTGATCAGGATCGAGGAGCCAATCTTCTCGATCGAAGCCATTCGCGGTGCAGGCCGCGAGGTGCCCACCCGCGGAGAACCCAATGACTCCGATTTTCGATTCGTCGAGATTCAGATTCTCCGCTTGCTGGCGAAGCCACCGAAGCGTGTAGAGAGCCTGTTGTTGGGGGGCGGGATAGATCGTTTGATTCCGGTTCCCGCGGCTGACCGTGTAATCCAAAACAACGGCGGAGATCCCGATCGAGTTCAGCCAGGCGGCGACCGGAGGTCCTTCCGAGTGAACGACATCCTCATATCCTCCGCCGGGTAAAACGAGAAAGCAGGGAAAGCGCTCCCCATCCTCGAGGAGATGAAGGCCCAGGCGTGCCTGCGAGAGCACGAGATCGTCGGGGTGGAGTTTGTGAGAAGACTCGTTAGACACTGGTGGCAAGCTCGGGGAAGTTTGTGGAGAGAGGGGGATAGAGTGTATTATTCCGGATGACTTCGGAATACCAAATCGCACTCAGCTTGGGAGTCCGTTTGAGCGTTTCGTAGTCCATGTGGATGATGCCGAAGCGGATGCCGTAGCCCTCACCCCATTCAAAGTTGTCCATGAAGGACCAAAGGAAGTAGCCTCGCACGTCGATGCCGTCTTGGATGGCGCGGTGAAGTTCCTTCAAGTAGCTGCGGACCAAGTCGCGACGCTGTAGATCGAGGCACTCGCCGTTCTCGTTGAGGGGTTCGTCGTGGTAGCCGCATCCGCTTTCGGCGATGTAGATCTTTTGGTCCCCGTAGACGTCGCGGATGTGTCGCGGCCCCCAGTAGAGGGACTCGGGCGTGATCTTGAGCCAGTCGACGGAAGCGGTGGGATAGTCCGGAGGGAACGGAACTCGTTCCCGCTGGCCATCCGCGCCGGCTCGAACGTAGTAGCCCCAGTAGATATTCAGGCCGATGAAATCACACTCCGCGGTAATGAGCTCGAAGTCGCGTTCTTGCACGGTGGGGACGTTCTCCTCCCCAAATTTTTCGATGTACTCGGTCGAATATTCGCCCCGGTAAATTGGATTGAGAACGCGCATGCTATCTTCAATGAAGCAGGCCTGGGCGGCGTCGATGTCCCCTTGCGATTCGCTGAGGGGAATCGGGACGAGTGGGTTGTCCACCAAACCGACAATACTGCCTTCCTGGCCGTATTCGCGAACGGACCGCACCGCGTGGCCGTGGCAGAGAAGGGCATGGTGGAAGGTCTGATTGACGGTCTTAAGATCACAAACGATTCCGGGGGCGTTGCGTTCCATCCCGTAAGCGCGCTGCGTGAAGGCCACGATTTCGTTTAAGGTGAACCAGTGCTTTACGCGACTGCTGAAGGCCTTCACCACCGTTTCGGCGTAGCGGGCGAAGGCGTTGACGGTTTCGCGGGACCGCCAGCCTCCGAATCGTGCTTCCAGCGACTGGGGAAGGTCCCAGTGAAACAGGGTAACCCAAGGGGTGATGCCATTGGCCTCCATTGAGTCAAAGAGGCGGTGATAGTAATCGAGCCCGGCCTGGTTGACGTCGCCATCTCCCTCGGGGTAGATGCGGGGCCAGGAAATGGAGAGACGATAGTGCTCAATCCCAAGCTGGCGCATCAACGCGAAGTCCTCCGGGAAGCGATGATAGTGATCGCAGGCAACGTCCAGATTGTCTCCATTCTTAATCTTTCCCGGCACTTTCGCATAAGAGTCCCATACGGATTCGCCCTTACCGTCCGCATAGGCGCCTCCTTCGATCTGGGCGGCGGCGGCGGCGACTCCCCATTGAAAGGTTTCGGGAAAAGCGTATCGTGTAGCGTGGTGGGTGTTTGCGGTCATATCGATGAGGGGATGGGTTATTGGTCGTTGGATGCGACTTTGGGCTCGGGAGCGGGAAGGGTGGCGGCATGCGGCAGCACACTTCCGTCCCAGGTGGTGATGTGATAGTTTGGGAGGCCGATGTACGCAGAGGCTTCCTGATCCGCTGACCGGGAGTTCAACTCCAAACGGACGCGATAGGAGGCTTGGGAGGGTTGGAAGATGGTCTTTGCCTCTTGAATCGGTCGATGTACGGCTGGTACGAATTCGCTTTCTGTGGGACAGTCCAGAATCAATTGCTCATCGAGATAGAATCGGCAGCCCTCGCGGGCGAGGGCGACGAATCGGCAGCCGTTTCGCGATTCCGGTCCGACGGTCCAAGTCCATTCGGCACCACCGGCTTCCAGGACTTCCCGCGGTAATTCTCCGTTGGCCCAGGGGACCGGTGACGTCTCTCCGCGGGGGAGGATCCCAATGGTTCCGGGGAGGTCGTTCAAATTCACCACCGGAATTGCCGGTAATGCTGGGAGCGGTGTCAGTGACTGTTTGGCAAACTTTTTCTGAAGCTTCAGGGTGCGGTCGGTGAGGTCTGCGAGAGTCTCCGCTGCCTGGATGCCGATGATCCCGGGGCCGATGAAGACTCCATCACCAATCGGTGTTTTCCATCGCTCGTCGATTCCTTCCGGGCCGATCATCATGCCCAGTGTGGCGCCGACGGTAGCAGCGGTGCAGTCGGTGTCGTAGCCGCAGTTTGTTCCGAGAAGGAGCGACTTGTCGAAATCACCATCCCCGTAAAGCAGTGCCCACCCGATGAGCGCGAGATTCAAAGGAGCGTGGGTGAAGTTCTCCTGCCCATGCGTAGCCACGATCTCATGGTAGGCGTTCCATTCGCGGTGCCCGTGTGCATGGAGGTCGAAAGCGAGTTGGAGGGCTTTTGCGGTTTCGGATTGGGGGTCAATGGCTTCGAGAGCTCTTCGAAGAGCGTTCCGGAGTTCGACGTTGTCGAGGATCAGTGATTGAAGCACGGCGAGAAAAACCTCGCCGGCAATCCCCTCCCGGCCGTGATCGAGGGAGGCGTCGAGCCTCGCGTAGGCAGCGGCGTGTTCAGGTTTTCCGGCGCAAAGGATTGCCCAGATCTCGGAACGGATCGGAGAGCCCATGCTGGAGCCAAACCAGTTCTCGAAGGTGCCGACGGCTGCGGTTGGGACGCCGCGGCGTAGATTCCAACGGCAGCGGCCGTATTCATCCCACATGTAGTGAATGTGGTCGATCCATGCTTGCCGGAAATCCTCCTGAGTGAGTTCGAAGCCCTTCTGTTCGAGTAGGTGTAGCCACACGAGTTGAAGTTCGAGATCATCATTGGGCGGAGCGATTGTCGGAACCGGATCGTAGTAGGTGAAATTGAGTGGGCCGATGTCGCCTTCTGCGGAAAGGCCGATCGTGCCTCCAATGGACTTGCCGAGCCAGCAGCCTGCGACACTTTCTTGCAGTGAGAGAGTTGTTTGCTTTTGTGTCATGAAGCGATGCTTAGTGTGATGCGAGCGCGCTCGTCGTTGCCGGCAGTTTGGCTTTGCCTGCGATTAAGTGGGAACGCACGGATTCGTAGTCGATTTGGTTGGCTGGAAGCTTATTCTCGACCGCGACTGCGGCCATCGTTCCGGCGGCCTGACCGATGGCCATAGCGATTGGGCTGACGCGAAAGGCGGCCATGGCTTCGTGGGTGGCACTGATACAGCGTCCGGCGACGATCAAATTATTGGGCTGTTTCGGCAGGAGGCAGCGCATCGGAATTTGGTACTTTGTGTTGTCGGCTAGATGATTGGAATTGGTTTCGACTTTATCGGGCGAGTGAATGTCGATGGGATAGCCACCCAGTGCGATGGGGTCCGGGAATGAGGTCTCGTTGAGCACATCCTCTGCGGTCATCGTATAGAGTCCTTCAATACGTCGTGTTTCCCGGATGCCTATCTGAGCCGCGCCGTCCATCTGGATCGCATTCTCAAAGCCTTTACAGTGTGTCTTGAGGAAATGGAATATCTGCAGATTTTGTTTGCGGCCAATGACTTCCGCTTTGCTCAAGTCATATGGATTGGTTCCGTCGAGTCCTTGGATACGTGAAGTATTCACAATGACGACCCCAGGTGTGGCCGTCTCGAAAAACAGAACAAACTCACGGGGCACATCCACTTCACCGCGTGCTTTGGCTGCTTTCCAAGTCTTGGTATAAGCTTTGAGACTGACGCGTGGCGTTTCTTTGAGTCGGCGGAGACCTTCTTCGGCTCCCAGATCGAATTCAAAATCGTCCGGATCATCGAAAACGCTTTGGCGAACGGCGGCCATGTCAACATTGCCGATTTTTAAATTCATGGTCATCGGCTGCGTGGCGTTGTCACCCGGTCGTCCCAAGGCAAATTTAGCGCCGAGAGCAGCCGATAAGTCACCGTCACCTGTGGCATCGATGAAGACCTTCGCCTCGTAGCGTTGTAGGCCAGCTTTATTGCAGAGTGTGATGGTGCTGACTTGACCCGAATCGTCCTTTTCGGCGCAGGCAAAGTGTGTGTGGTAGAGTAGGTCGGCACCTGCTTCCAGTAGCATACTTTCCAGCTCGATCTTGAGTGCCTCGCTGTCGAAGGGAGTGACGGTGCTGCAGTAAGTGACGCTATCCGGGATGTGGCCAGGGCTGGCGTTTTTCTGCATCAGGCGTTGAATGAGTTCTTCCGCCTGTCCCATGACGACTTGCTCTCCAGCTGGGTTGTGAAAGCTCATCATGGGACCCACGCCCATGGCCGTGAGAGAGCCGCCAAGGAAGCCGTGTTTCTCAACGACAAGCACTTTCTTACCCTCACGAGCCGCTGCGATTCCGGCGTGCGCGCCCGATGGGCCGCCGCCCATCACGATGACGTCGTAATGATACTTTGGTAAATTTGTGGAATCAGACATATTCAATGATTAATGGAAGCGGCGAGCGATTTCGCCTTCATGCGCTTCCCTCCAATGCGAAGGAGGGCTCCGATGGTCAGGACAAAGCCCGCAACGAAGAGAATGCAGAGACGATTGAAGAGGTCGTTGGGGGCCAGGAGAATGAGGAGGATGAGGGCACCGACCGTGCAGACGGCTTTGGAGATGACAAAGTATTGCTCATAGTCGACCTCTGCCTCTCCCACCTCGTTCTGATAGTCGATTGGAGTGTGCATGTTTATGAAGAAGGCCCGGACATCGGCTTGGGACTTTTCGCTGGAGCGTTTCGACAGGATCAGGCAGACGATGGCTGCGACGGTGCCGAAGAGCATGATCCAGATCGCGCGTTCCTGAACGGTCCAGGCGTTCTCGAACATTTTTTCGTCGATGAAGGACCAGATTGACGGGGCGAGGCAGGCGAAGAAAATGGGGAAGTACGACCACTTCGGCAGCCTCTTTAGCCAGAGTCCCAGAAACATCGGAAACGACATCGGAACGCCGATGACCGAAGCCACGGTCAGGCTCGCGTCGAAAAGGGTGATCTGGCTGTAGAAGACGAAGAGTAATGCGTAGCAAACGATAAGAGTGCCGAGAAAGATGGTTGCGATGTGGCAGATCCGCATTTCGACCTTTTGCGAAAGGGGTTCGGTGCGGCCCAGGGCTCCCCGCAAACGGGGAATGATGTTGCGGACGATCGCCCCCACTTGGCTGTTGAGTCCGGTATCCATGCTGCTCATCGTAGCGGCGAACATGGCGGCGATCAGCATGCCCAGCAGCCCATTGGGCAGGAGCTTCATGGCGATGAAGGCGTAGGCGCTTTCTGCAGGCTTATCGAGTCCGGAGTTGAGAATGTCGGCCTCAAAGAGAAAGCGGGCGATCATCGGCGGGATAAACCAAACGGCACTTCCCAGAGCCATGAGGACGAAAGCCAGCCAGGAGGCGCGTGAGGCTTCCTTGCCATCGCGGGCGGAGATGAAGCGACCCGCAGCAGAGAGGCTGAGTTGGGAGTTTACCTGCATCAGGAAGATCGCGACGGCCCAAAGCCAGGTGTATCGGTTCCCGGGAAAGGCACCGCTTTCCTTGATGAATTGGAAGTCTTCTGCGAAGCGGGGGTCCTTGAAGAAAGAGAGAAACTCGGGGATGCCGCCAATGGCCCGCAATGACAGAAAGCATACCAAAAGGGTAATGGAGAGCATGACCATGGCCTGCACGAAATCGGTCGCCATGACCGCCCACTTTCCGCCCGAGGTCGAGTAGAAGGTGACGATGACCGCAATCGAGATCATGACGGGAATGAGGGGCAGCCCCATCACCGTGCTGGCAAAGAGGGAAAGGGCGTAGAGTTGGATCGCTGCGGTTATGGGACCGATCAAGACTCCGAAGCAGGCGCCGAACTGCTCGACGGGCACTCCAAATCGCGTCCGGATGACATCCGCGGTTGTGTAGGCGCGGGTCTGGCGCATCCACGGCCCGATGAAGAGACCACCACAGGCGAAGCCGGCACAGTTGGCGGCGTAAATGACGAGCAAGGAAGGGCCTCCCTCGAAAGCGGCGGAAGCATTTCCGGTGAAGGTGAAGGCACTGATCGCTGACATGAGAATACTCGTTCCGATCAGCCACCAGCTTCCTTGGCCACCTCCGCGGACAAAGTCACTTAAATTCGTGGTGAACTTCTTGAAGTAGGCCCCAAGAGCCAGAAGAACCCCGAGGTATACGGAGAGGGTAAGATATTCGATGATCATTGGCGGACGCTCGGTTTAGAACCAATCGAAGAGTCTTTCGAAGAACTCTTTCTGCTCCTCTGCCTCTCCTTTGGGTTTGTCGTGAGCGGTGGGTTCGATTGCTTTGGGGCTGAGGCGGGTGATGAATTCGGCTTGGCGGGTGGGGGCGGTTTCGATGTAGAAAACGGTGTGTGTGGCGGGAGGCTGTCCGGGGGCCTTTGCGATGAAAAGAGTGAAGGGGCCTTCATATTGAAAGGTGAGGTTCAAGATCAGTCCGCCCTTAAAGGTGACCGGGAGGGTGATGGAGTCTGTTACTGGTGAGGAAAACAGTTCGGACCAGTATTGATATTGTGGGGGCCGTCCAGCGGTGAAGGTGTCGGGATCGACTGGTGCGAATGAATCGCCGGGATCGACGCTGCCCTCAAGGTGTAGAGTCATGCCAAGCACCTCCGGTTCGGCGGAGTTTTCGCTTATTTCGACGATTGTGGTATCGATTAAGGTGTCGCCGTGGATGCTTAGTGTGCGTTGGGCGGAAGCGTTTTCACGGTACTCCGGTTGCGCCGCGGTGACCGATGCATCCGCTTCATCGAAGTGCAGTAGCGTTCCGCGTTTCCAAGGGATTTGTCCCAGCCCGTTAATGAGGGGAACATTTTGCGCAAGTCCCAGACGGTAGTATCCCGTATACATGGGGGAGCTGTAGCCGACGGTGCCCGCATCCTGAGAGATCATGGTGTTTCCATAGGAGGCGGACCAATTCAGTGCTTCCGCCTGAGCATGAGAGCGATTGAGTTGTCCGTAGTGAAAAAAGATTTGCCAGAGGCCTTCCTTGATGAGGGCGAATCGGGAGGACTCCAAGTTCCGGGTTACAACTTCGGGGAGTTCCGGTAGGGTGGGCGCGTCCGAGGGAAGAATGGCGGCGGGTGGATCGATCAAGGTCTCCCAGCTTTTCTGTTCAAGAGCATTGTTCAGCCCAAGGTAGGTCGGCAAAATTCGGTAGGTGCGGGTGAGCCATCCCGTGGATGCGCCCGGGATGTTGGTGTTGTCCGCAGGGTTGGGGAGTTTATTGTTGGGGAAGCGGAGAGCCAAGGGGGCAAGCATCATGTTTTGCGAGATCTCCGCTTCTTCCTGGAGCAATTCTCCTTGTCCGAGAAGCCCTGTGAAGGTGAAGAGGGAGTTGGAGGCCATCATGATGAAAGAGTTGTATCCCATTGATTGCTCATACCAGAGGTAGTCAGAGGTGACGCCTCGTGAAAACTGGGCTCTCAGACCATATTTCGAATCGACAGCCTGCTTCCAAAGATCCTCGTCATCGTAGAGGAGGGCTATTTTGGCTTCGGTAGCGCGCTGCCAAGTCGCGATGTTGTGAATGGTTTGGTAGCTTTTGCTGAGGAGTTTAGCCTCAGGTTTGAAGAGGTTCTCGAACCAGTTCTGGCGGCGTTCGGGACCGGCATAGTCAAAGACGAGGCGGGCGGCGTCGATTTGCCGGGATATGATGACCGCATCGTCGAGGCTCTGATAGCCGAGATGGGAGTGTTTTTTCTGGTCGACCCCGTTTCCCCACGAGTCGTAGTGATCGGCATAAAAATCGAGTTGGGAGGCGACCCATTCGGCGTATTCCGGGTCCTCGGTGATATGATACACGTAAGCCGCCTCAATCAGCATTGAGGCGTGATTTTTTCGGAAGGCGCCCACCCAGGCGCGAAACAGGGTCGGGGTGATCTCGACGCGGTCTCCGGTCTTGCTCACGAAGAAGTCGATGTCTTCCCCCGGGACATCCTTGGTCCAAACGAGGAAGGAGTTGTCCTGGGGGCTGATGAAAGCGTGGTTCCAGCCAGCCTCCCATCCTGCGCGGTCTTCATTGTTGGCGATCCAATCGTCGACTTCCGCTTTCTTCTCCTCAAACCACTGACCCCATTCGGGGTCTTCCTGGATGAGATAGCGAGCCTGTTCCCAATTCTCTTCAGGCTGACGGAAGGCAGAACCATCTGGTTGCAGCACTTTGAGTTCTGAGAAATCAGCACTCGGCTTTTTTTTTTCAAATGCGATTAACGTATTCGCATCACCAGTCCAAGCCGGCGCTTTCGTCGAGGCCTGGGTACTGGGGTTTGCCTCCACTTCATCTCTTGAAGCTGGTTTCAGGACAAAATTATCAAAGGCCGCCTTAACTAGGTTGCCATTGAAAGAGTGAATCCAAATGTCCACTGAATTCGCGTTGTCCGGAGCGGTGGCCGCGAGTGAATGGGATTCCCAATCTTTTGCGGTGATGGTTCGCAGGATTTCGATATTGTCCTTCGCTTGAATCCTTCGGCCGATAGCATCGTAGAACTGTAGATAGACTGCGATGCCCGCACCATCGATAAGCTTGGCATCGAAATCCAGTTGGTAGGAATGGCCTGATTGGATGCTGATTTTCTCGGATCGAACGTCGCTGCCGCGCTGATTGTCTTGATCGTCCACGAGTAAGCCGAGCGTGCCGCTTTTTGCTGCTGACGGATCAACTTGGCTCATTTTGTCACGAATGATCCATCCTTCGCTGTTGTTTTCGAAGTCGGGGTTTTTGAGTGGAAGGGGTGCTTCCTGGGTCAACTCGAAGTGGTCGAAGTAAGCTTTGACTCGATTTCCATTGAACGAGTGAATCCATATTGCGAGTTTGGCAGTGCCTTCGGGGGCGGTTGCGCTGAGCGAATAGCGATCCCAGCCCTCTGCTCTTTGGGGAACCACTAGCAAATTCTCGTTTTTGAGTTTTGAGTTTGTGAGTAGTGTCCCGCTTTCGTCGAAATATTGGATATATACGGCGATTCCCCCTCCGTTGACTATTTTCGCATCAAAAGAGATGCGGTAGAGCTCGCCCGCATGTGCTGGAATGCAGGCAGAGCGCACGTTGCTCCCGTTTGAGCTGTCCTGGTCATCGACGACGAGGCCACGGTGTCCCTGATGAGCGGCTTCTGTCTGGACCGAGCTCATGCTGTCCAGGATGGACCATCCCGAGCTGCCTTCTTCGAAGCTCGGGTTTGTTAGACTTAGGCTGCTCGCGACTGCTGTGGATGCGAATCCTAGGAGCGCATAGAATGGGCTGTATTTCATAGGAGGATATCTGCCAATTGCACGATGGGTTAGTGCATCGCCCTTTGTGGTGATGCTTTATTGCTATCATGGCTTTCGAGCTCGGTATTTCGAAAGTTCGACGAACTCTGCCGGTGATGTCAGTGCAGTTAGCTTTTTCTGCGGCGACGAACTGACGCAATTGCTGCGAGGCTAACGATTCCGAAGGCGATCGCTGCCTGGCTCGGTTCTGGGATGGCATTCACCGTGATGTTGTCAAGCCGGATGACGTGATTGGAATTGAGGCTGCCATCGCTGGTGACGTAAGTGTATAGGCGAAAGGTGATCGTGGAGTCGATGTCTTGGAAGCTGCTGATGTCGGCGGAGAATTCACCCGTTCGGTTCGATCCTGAATTCGCATCAGTAGAAGGTGTTGAAATGCTGCCTGTGCCGATGTTGGAAACGAATCCATCTTGGCTGGAGCGGAGGAGGTAATGAGCTTCGAATGAATTTCCTGGATCCGAGCTACTAATGACTTGAGCAGTGATATCAGCAGTAAGGGTTCCAAAGTCAGTAGCTGAGCTCGGAGTCAGCGTGAATTCAAAGTAAGTCTGTCTCGTGTCGACGGCAATGCTTTCACTGGTGCCGAGGATGCGATCGCTTCCACCCGGTGCTTGAAATACCCGAGCAAAGAGGTCTTGTCCGCCTGAGGAACGAGTATAAGTGTTGCCGCTGGGTGAAAAACCACTGAAAGATCCGTATGAAACAGCAGATGCTGTGATGCCGGGTGCCTCTTCAGTGGCTTCGAGATTCGAGCTGAAGTCCCATTGGGCCAAAATTTGGGCATGAGCAATGGGCGCTGAAAGAGCCAGCGTGGCGATCAAGGCTGAGGTGTAGATGCAGGATGTCGTTTTCATTCTATCTTATTCTCTTGGTTTGGGTTGTGGTGGATAACTTAATTGGTGATTGGTTTGGGCCAGTAGTAGGCTCCGTCGTTGGTGTAGGGTTCGAGCTGGTCGAAGGGTACCCATCGGACAGAGCCGTCGACGAAGGCTGCATTCATGCCTTCGATCGTTCCAGAGGTTGAGCGACCTTCCATATGGCCAAAGGTTCGGCTTCCGGTCGTGTAGGTCAGGCACCCCCACATGGCGCAATGACCGGGGGCATCCAGAATGTTACTGAACAGGTCGCTGTATTCCTCTTTCACATTGCCGGAGGGAGCCCCTGAGCTGGAGCCCTGGAAGTATTGATAGCTGACAAAATCGTTGGGTTCTGCGGAGGCTCGTTGTGCTTCGGGGTCGTAGGTGCCTTGAGGATCATCGCTGAGAGCGCCCGGACAGTACATGGAGTCAAAGCGATTCCCGAGGTAGGGGGCTAGAGTCTCATTATACGCGGCGACCTGGTAATAATGGGGGGCGTGCGCATAGCTGGGGCTCCCGTCGTTTAGAACTCTCGGGTAAGGGGCTTTCCCTTTGTGATCATTCGCGTAAGTCTGGGTGGCAAATGCGAGCTGCCGGAGATTGCTGGCGCATTTGCTTTTCGTGGCAGACACCCGGTAGGAATGAATCGCTGGAATTGTGATGGCGATGAGAATGGAGATGATTGCCAGGACCGAAAGAAGTTCGATCAGGGTGAAGGCGTGCTGGGGGGATAAACGCTTGGTGGGATCTGGTGCGAGGTGCGGGCGCATAAAAGAGGGGGCTGGGGGATTTATTGATTTAGTAAAAAGTTAATAAGGTTAGTAAACTAAGGGTCAAGCTTTAAGAAGCCATCGGTGATGATAATTATGCAAGTCAAAGGTTCTGAAAAGGGAGTAGATTCCTCTTGAAGTTTACTAAACAAATTGGGTATGCTCGTTTTTATGCCACAATCCTTGGAAAAGAAAAGCACCCGAGTGACGATGAGTCAGATCGCCGACCTCGCGGGGGTGTCGAAGACGTCGGTGTCCTTTGTCTTGAATCGAAAGGGTGCTGTGGGGGAGGAGGCTACGGCTCGGATACTGGCCGCTGCAAAAGAATTGGGATACGCCAAGCCAACGCGAGCGAGTTCTGATCTAGTGAAGCCGGATCCCGGCGGCTCATCGGCGAAGCCTCATTGGAACCAAACCATTGCCTTGATCTGGGTGAATACGACGGAAGCTTGGCGTCATTCTCATCTGTCGCATCTGCTAATCCATTCGATTGGTCGGCGCTTCGAGGAGTTTGAGAGTCGTCTCAAAACGATTTTCTACAACGAGAGCGAGGGAGATGCCTTTCCCGATCTCTCGGAGGTTGGAGCTTTGTTCGTGGCGGGGTCTCCGAATGCAGGATTTTGGGAGAAGTTACCTGCGGACCTTCCCCGATTGAACCTCCTCTGCAAACCTTTTTCGACCAATTGTAGTTTTCTGGACATCGATTCTTTGCATACCGGATACGAATTGACCCAGCACCTCTTGGACAAGGGGCACCGGCGAATTGGATTCGTCAGCAATAGTCGAAGTCACCGGATTTTCAATCTGCGGTACTTGGGGTATTATCGCGCGTTGGATGAATTGGAGATCGCTCCCCTTCCGGATTGGGTCGTGCGCCTCTCGCAGCCATCGGGGCCTGTCCAGGAGACGACCCGTCCTGCGCGCGACATTGAGCCTGGCGTGGAAAGGATGTTGGCGTTGCCGCCGGAAGATAGGCCCACCGCCATTGTCGCGGCCAATGATTGGAACGCCGCGGCGGTCTATCAATTTGCGAATCGGATTGGTTTACGCATTCCCGAGGATCTCAGTGTGGTGGGGTGCGACAATGATCCGGGTATCTGCGACTTCCTTATTCCTCCGTTGACCACTTTCGCGATTCCTTACACGGAAATGGCTCACGATGCTGTCGATTGGATGTGCTCTCTCATGAAGGGGCAGCCCCTTCATTCGCAGCCGGGGCTGATGCAATTCCGCGGCAAGCTCATTGAAAGATCGTCCGTCCGGAGGATGGATGGGGAGGATAAGGATTGAAGTGGGGGGCGGCAATTCGCTTGGCCTCAATGGCTGAGCGGGAGGTTTTCTCCTCAGGCGTGAGCGCAATCAGTTTTCTACGTAAATGGTAATTTCCTCTGTGCCCGAAGGGAGTATCATCTCTTCGAAGCCTTTCTCGGGTTTTCGGGCGATGGCGGAGGCCGAAAAGGCCTTGAGGTATACCGAGTAGCGGATCGATTGATCCTCGGTTTTCGGGTGAGGATAACGGAAATAGAGTTTGTTGTCTCGCTTTCGGTTGAAAATGAAGAGGCGGGCGTCGGGATAGGTTTCTTGGTGGTAAAGATAGATTCCTACCGAATGGGTCGGATCGAACGCGAGGAGTCCGGTAACGTTTTTCTTCAGTGTCATGGATTTGTCCTCTACGAAACCGCCCGACTCTACGAAGGAATCCTCGTAGAATGCATAATACAAATCGGTGGATTTCGGGAGCATGTGCATGAAGGGATAAACGAATACGATCTTTGCCAAGTCTCCGCTTCCACCGACTTCGGTGACTCGTTGTTCAATTCCCCCGGCGGAAATGATTGTGGTGGAGTCTATCGAAAGGAGGTGGCCGCTGTATTCCGACACGAAGTTGCTTTTCTTGTTCACGAGCACGCGATTCCCTTCCTCGAGGGAAAGCCCCGGCTCGAGGGGCGGCTCTTCGAGGAGTTGATCGTCTTGGAACACGCGAACGGTAAACTCCTGAATTTCCTCGGGCCTGTGTCCGGAACCGAGGAACGGATCTCCTTCCTTCCCGTGTCTTTCCTTCAACACGGTTCCGAGATAATAACCGCCGGAGCTATCGTTGATGCATCGGTCTTGATAGTAGACCGACCTCATCGTCCAGGATGCGGTTCGGTCAAATGAGGTCCGATAGTCGCCGACGCTGATTGTCAGCGTCTCTCCATCCTTACTCGAGACTCGTGCCAAGGCGTTCTCACTGGCGCTCAATGATAGGGTTGGAACGACTAAGGCAGCAAAGGGAATCCAGAGAGTTTTCAGGAAAGACATGGAGGTCAGTTGTCGGAGGTTTTCGATTCTGCGGCTTCCGAGGAAGAAATGATCTTGGATTTGAGATTTTTCGCGCAGAAGGGACCGGGATCTTTGAATTCGTTCCGGGACAATTGGGCATTTGGGCAGTTCAGCAAAACGATCGAAGCATCCATATATAGGTCGTCGGAATGGGTATTTTGTCTGTCTTGTCGAACTTGGTTGCTGCCCACGATCGTGTTGTTTCGGATGACGAGATCGGTGACGTTGGTGAGAAGCATTGCGGCCAACGGAGGGTATTCGATGAGATTGTCTTCGATCAGAATCTCTTGGTGGATCGACCGAGGCATTTCACTGAAAGGTTCTGCGGTGACTTTAATGGGAGCCTTGGCACCGCGCCCTTTCTGCCCTCCGAGGAAATGGTTCCCGGCGATGCGAAGGTTTTGAATCGGCACCCCGAGAGTCCAGTCGGATTCAATCGAAAGTTCCAGCCCTCCCGTGTAGTCGAAGGTTTTGTCAAGGATGAGCCCGTCTTGGCCGGAGGCTCGCATTGCGTGCGCCCAGCCGTTCCGGAAGTAGCATCCTTGGATGCGGTATCCCTTGCCCCCGTAGCGGTCCGAAAACACGTTTGATCCTGCCTTTACCGGTCCCAGGTCCTCGTCGAGAAGAATTCGCCATGGAGTGATTCCTTTCTTCTTGCCCATCCAGCTGACGGGATGAAACTCGGGAATCGCATATCCGTTTGGATTTTGAACCGGGGTCACTTCGAGAACTCGGGAGGATCCTAGAAACGCAAAGTCGTCGAGACCATAGACGGAGACGGTCGCTCCCGGTTCGATGCTGAGAGGGATCGTCGCGTTTCTTGTCGTGACGATCAGTTCGTTTCCTCGAGGTTGCTCGAGGGCGATGGCGTTGAAAGCCGTGATCGCGACCGAGTCATCCATTGCCGCTTCGATCTCGCAATCGATCAGCTCCGGACCCACGCGGCAATACCGAAGCATCATCCCATCCATGTTGCTCGAAATCAGTCGCCGAGTGTTCGGACGTCGCATCAATCGGTAGCGGAGGAGAGTCACTTTTTCCGACACTCTGCGGATGTAGAATCCCTGTTTTCCGCTCGCGTATACGGTGACATCTTCGATTCGGGTTCTCCCAGTGTCTCTCAACTCAAGGGGGGCGAGCCCTCCGTAGCGAGGAGTTACGACGATTAAGTCTCCGACCCTGATTCCGTATCCGGGCAGGTGGCGCGCATTCGTCGGTACGATCAGGTTGACGGTGGCGACGCGGCTGGCCGGATCGAATTTCCGAACCTGATTTGCTTTTTTCGGATGGCTCCTGCCATCGTCGGCACCCGCAATCCACAGCGGACTCAAGGGAAGCCCTTTGGAGTCGTCGTTGTTGAAAACATGTATCCGTCCCAGACCCTCGATCGGATTCGAAGAATACCTCTCCCAAGCCTCGTCAAATCCGGGGGAGAGTTCGAAGCTGACCGATGCATTCGAGCCGGTTTGAACTTCGGTCACTTTTCCCTGAACATAGGGAAGAGGATCGTAGTCGACCGTGAAGTTTTTGAGGGTAAGGTCACGGCAATCGGAAACCCGAAAAAGAACGATTTCCGGATCGGTGATCCAAAAGGTGGATCCGTTCCCGTTTATTTCGATTCCTTCCAAGTCGTCGAGCAGGAAAAGAGCGTTCTCATCGGGGGTAGAAGACACCATCGCGGAATCGACTCGATAGTCGCCGTAGGGAATGTGGATTTCAGTCTTCCCGGCCTCCAAGTCCCGCCGAAGCGTCTGAATCAGATCCCAGGTGTTCTGCTTTTGCGCCGCCTTATCCTCTTCGCTCTAAGAGGCTATCTCAGGGGGATAGGCGTGATTGGAATCCTCTGGAGAAATGAACTGAATGGAACGTCCTTTATGCCGCCAGTGAATCGTTCCCAGATCTTTTCGTGCCCGCCCGTCGGAAACGGCTAAGCGGTAGAAACCATAGGAGGTCTCGTGATTTCCGCGCAGATGAAACTGGAGTCCCCCGGGGCGGGGCGGCTCCTCGGGATCGCGGATCACCGAGATGGTTTCGTCGCTGCCGATCTTTCGCGCGGAGACGACGAGGGCGTCGTTTTGTGAGGCTGGTTCGATCTCCCCTTGCAGCCGAAAGGATGCAGTGCCAATTCCTTCCTGCTGGTATTCGCTGACGGTAAGTTCGGAAAGGCGGTCTGGAAGAGCAGGGGGAGATGCCTCTTCTCTTGCCTGGATCACCGATCCGGTCGGCGAGAATGTGAGAAGAACGGCGGCGATGAAAAGAGGTGTCCTCGGGATCATTGAATCAATTCTCCTGGTTTTAGCGAGTTTCGCTGTGCAGACGACACAGTCGGATTGAGGCACCGCAGTTGACCTGCGAGGTTCCTTCTTTGGGGATGGTGCGGTTTTGCTATCGGCGACGACGTAGTACGGAAGAGGCAACGATCACAATCCCCATCAGAAGCCCGGAGGTAGAGGGTTCGGGGATCGGGTTCACGTCGTAGCTGATTCGAGGATACTGAGTGTCCAGTTCTGTGTCGTCGGAGCGCCAGAAACGGATGCCGGGATCTCCGGTTGATCCGTTCGAAGTGATGATCAGCGTTACGATTCCATCCGTGTCATTGGCGTATGAGTCATTGAGGAATGTATCCAAAACTTCGCCGCTGATCGAGAATGGTTGATCGCCAGTGACCGTGCTCGAATCGATCGTGAAGCTGCCCAGGTCAACCGTTCCGGAAGAAATCACGCCAGTGCGGCTGCCGGTGTCGTTTTTTGGGGCGTTGTTCCAAGTGACCGTGCTCTCAGACCAATCATCATCGTTGTCTGTAATTCCGTAAACACTGAAGTCGATGTTCCCCGTTGCACCTCCCAGGAGGACGTCAGAGTTGTTTCCTGCGATTGTCGTGAGTCCGAAGCTCGTATTGGCAAACTCCTCACCGCTTCCCAGGAGTCCGTTGAGGTTGAATTTTAAATAGATTTTTCGGTCGTTATTGGCTCCTCTTGCGGCGATTTGCAACTGGTTGATGGAATCGTAGTTTATATCAGCATTGTCGCCACTTTTGACGAAGCTCCCCTGCGAGCTGGAAATCGTATCGGCGTAAGTCGGAGAGAGGAGTAAGGAGAGACCGAGACAGAAATAGGAGGGGGCAGTGATGTGTTTCATAGACAAGCTTTTGGAGGGTTCTCTTGAGGTTGATGGAAGGAGGGTTCCTTTCATCGATAAACCTATCGGAGATCCGGGATGCTTCAATGAGGCGTCTGTCTTACACGTAAAAAAATGGACGAACCGGACCGGGTCGAGGAGGGGGCGGATCGTCGGATCTCGCAGATCGTTTGGTCGGGAAGGGGAGCCGTTTGCTCGAATGGCTCGTTTGTGGAATCCTCCACCACTTCTCTCCCACAACGTGGGGTTCACTTCGGGGACCCCCGCCTTCGTAGAAGCATCGAGCGCTGCGCCGATGACCTGCGTATCGGTGGGATGGCGAAACGTAGAGGGCCGGATCAGCCGGGACTTTGGATCGTTTGCCCGTCCACCCATTTCCCTTTGGTATGGAGTGCATAGGGCAAGCGTGGCAGTCCGTATTCGTTTAAGCACAACTTATCGAGGAGCAATTGGACTGCGGTTTCGGAACGGGATTCGAAGTCTTGGTCGATGCCGCTGTAGTTCTCTTCGAGAAAGCCGCAATCCAAGTGAATGATGGAGAGATCGCGAGGCACCGAGTAACCCAGCTCGGACAGCAGGGATATCGTCTCTTTGTGGCAGGTGATGAGGCAGTCAAATTCGTTCTTTCGTAGCCACTTCTCGAGTGCCGTTTTCTCGAGATAGGGGTGGTCGAAGATTCGCCGTTTTACGAAGGTGAGATTCTTGCGAAAGCTGTTCCCGAGAAAACTGTCGAGCCAGCGATTTCTCGTGTTGATATGGCCTTTTTGGGAAACGAGCAGGCCCGGCGATCGAAAGCCGTGTTCCCACAGTTTGCTGAAGGCGAGCTCCATTCCGGAGAAATTGTCGTGGACAACCTTCGATACGGGGATCGATGAGAAGGACTCGGAGAGGGAGACCGGAACGAATTTCTCCCAGGACAGATCTAAATGCCCGAAGCGAAAAGGGCCGAGAATGAGGCCACAGACCCCTCGATTCCAGAGTACTTTCGAGATGAACGGCCCTTGATCCGGTTCGATTTCATGCAACTCGACATTGCAACCGACCCGATGGCAATGGTCGGAGATGACTGAGAGCATTTGATCTTTCAACTGCTTCGAGCGCGGTCCGAGAACCTGGTCTTTGCGGGCAATGAAGGCAAAGGTCGGATTATCTTTGATCGTTTTCCGGCTCCGGACGCTTTTCATGAGCGTCGAAACGTAGGGATTGACGCGGTATCCAAGCTCTTCGGCCGCCGCGAAAACCTTCTTTTTGCTCTTTTCCGAAACTCTCTTGTCGTTTCGCAGGGCGAGGGAAACGGTCATGGCTGAGACCCCTGCTTTGGCGGCTACATCACGGGTCGTGATTCCGACTATTTTCCCCATAGCCATTAGATTTGACGCCTTTTCAGGGAGACGCAACCGCTATTGGTAGCTCTGCGGAATCGATTCATTTGAGCCGGTGGGGAGCGCGACAGTCTGGCCTGCGGTTCAATTTTTCGGGAAAAGCTGGTTCGCTTGGTTCAGAAGATGTCTCTCCAGCGGGACGTTGGTGCGGTTCTCGTCTCTCAAGATGAGGATGATGCCGGTTTTCCGGTCGTCGATTACGGAGATTCCGAAAATCCTCCCGGCTTCCGAGGCGGCGAGATAACGGATGTCCTCGATTTGATGAGTGGGAAAGGTGGCGTCGGGCGTGGGGGCTTTGACACCCGAAGAATGATCAGGTGCAAGCGTGCCGTTTGCGAAGTCGGGAAGGGTCCTCAGAGCCCATTCGGCGGGGAGATAGATCTCCCCATCTTCATTGCGTACGGGGGTAATCGCAGGGTCGGACGGATCCATTCGCTGTCCATCCAGGTTGTCGAAAACGAAGTTGTGACCGACCTTGAGAATGAGTCCTTCGTCAAAGGGAGAGGGCGTTGCAGGAATAAAGCGAACGACATCGGCCCGAATGAATCCCTCGTGCGAATATTCGGCCGGGTAGCTCAACTCTACGGAATTCGCGTCTCCCTTCTTCAAAGAATGGATGCCGAGGTCTATCCATTCCGGTTCGTTTCCTTTGTGCCCGATAGACTTCTCGGTTAGGCCGTCGGCACTGAATATCCGCAACGTCGCTTCGGGCACATTGTTGTCGTAACGAACGTTGTAGAATTCGATGCGGTATTGGCCGCTTTGAGGAATTTCCGGTGTCCACCGAACCCAGCTTTCCGGTTCTTTGGAATAACGGTGGGCCCCGACTTTTCCTCGGATGGTGCTCTTTCTCCAGTTGTCCGAGTTGTCGAAGGACGCCTGTTGGTCATCCAGGAGGATTTCTCCGAGAAACTTGGGGGAGGAGGGTGCGACATGTTCGACTTCGGCCTTCTCCCCCTTCCTCGCGAAGACGATGTCGTCCACTTCGAGCCAGTGCGCGGGTTCCGAGGAAGTGGAGATCGTGATCGAGCATTTGTTTTCCGTAACTTCGATGGGGGCGAGCGTGACCTTCTTCCATTGTCGCCCCTGTGTCTTGGGGATGGTTTCCCGTTTCGGTTCTCCGCCAAACCCTTCGGCTCGTATCTCGGCAAGTTCCTGACCGCCGGAGCTTCGTACTCGCGCAGTGAGCTCGTAGGTGCCGTTCGGGATGTGGGTGAGGTCTTGTCGAATTGCGCCGCGATAGGTTTTCTCGTATGCGAAACGCAGGTACGTCATCCCTTCGAACGATTCTCGACTTTCGACCAACGTGCCCGCCCCAATGTCGCCTTCTTGGATCCAGGCGACGGGATGGTGAAGATCGCGAGGGTTCTTGGAGGCAGCGTTGTTTCGATTGTCGTATTCGAAGCTGCCATTTCCGAGTAAATTGACGCCGGGAAGCGGTTTGGCGTAGAAGCGAAAGTAGTCCCAAGAGCTTTCGCCGGGGAGCGTCTCATCCTCGACGGGACTTCCGTCTCCAAAGCCGTTCGGCGTTCCCAACGCTGTCACCCAGACGTTTTGAGGTCCGTAGAACGAAGGGTGCTTCAAGGTCCGGATGAGGGTCCCGTTTAGATACCAGTTGATTCGGTCTGGAAGCCACTCGTATCCGAAAATAAAATCTTCTTCGGAGGTATTGACCGTAGCATCGTCTACGAGTCCTTCGAGCCGACCCGTGGCGACGTGTTCACCGATATAGTAGTGGATATTCGTGTGAATCTCGGCGGGGAATTCCGAATCGACCTCGTAGCCGTCGATTTCGATAATACGGTTGTATCTCGGGAGACTAGGCTGATTCTTCTGGTTCATTCCCAAGCTCCAGAAAGACGAGTGGAGACCGGGGCCGCCTCCCCAGAGCTTGGCCTTGGCTTCGTAGTATCCGTATCCGAAAAGAGCTTTGGAGATAATGCCCCCCGACGTGTAGCGTTGTTCGCCGTCGACCATGTCTTTGGTGAACTCGATGACCAAGCGGCCATCCGAGAGTGAGACGTTGTCCGCCAGATTCACGCTATCGATTTTTTGTCGGGACCCGGTGCGGTAGTTCCAGTTTTCCCGGTTGAGGGTAGGCTCCTCGAAGTCCTCCTCGAATAACAGTTGGTAGGATTTGTCGAGACGGCTCAGGTCCGTATCTCCAGTGGCGAAATTCATGAGTCCAAGCAAAGATAGGAAGAGGAGACCGGTGGTTCGTGGAAAATGGATCATTTCTCAGAGAATGGTTCTTGTGCCAGATGGCCCCATCGTCCCGTTGAGGGTTTGGAAGAAGCGGGAGGGAATCTTTGCGAAAGAACCGGAGTCCTCATTTCGATTGTTCCGATCCGCTCCAGAAAACATCTTCTTCTTCGGTGGCGATTTCGTCCTTGGCCAGTAGGTCGGTGTGTCCATCCAGAAAAACAACGGCCAGCTTTCCATCGTTTCGAAAATTGATCGTACTGAGCTTGGCGGCACTCGTTTCCTTTGTATCCATGATCAGCGCCGTCTTGGGAGTCGGGCAATTGAGAAGATAGCGGCGGTTTGGTTGCTGTTCCTGAAGGAGGCGGTTCATCCCATACGAGCGTGCCAGGGGCGTGTCCTCGATGAGAGGAGATTCGAAGACGGTTCCTTCCTGAACATGACCGTATCCGGGGAATTTCTGCTCAGGATAGATGTAGGGCCAGATCTTTTCGGACCAACCGATGCGGTCTTCGTAGTCCCAGTATTCTGGGAAAAAGCCATCCGAGTCTTGCACGTAGAGTGACATCCCCTGATGGAGTTGGCGGAGGTTGGCGATGGATTTGGAGATCCGGCTTCGCTCGAGAGAGTTGCTGACAATGGGAGTCACGATTGCGATCAGAATCCCGAGGATGGCGATCACGGTGAGGATCTCGATGAGGGTGAAGCCGCTCCGTGAATCCCGCTTGATTGAACCGGGCAAAGAAAATCGCGGGGTGAGGTCGGTCGGCGGAGCCGAGGAGCTGGAGGGTTTCATGTGGGGGAAGGAGGGGGGATCTTAAAGGAACGAAAATTTAACTAAAATTTGTATTTTTAGCATGGGTCCAAAGTGAAATTCCGCGAGGAGTGCCGCGAGACCTTTTATTCTTTACACGTAAAAATTGAATGGATTGGGCTTGGCTCTAGGCGTTTGCGGTCGGTATTCCTCGTTCATTGTTTCTCTACTTGTAGGCTCTCATTCCCCTGGGATCAGGTTCTCTTTTTCTGGTCTTCCTGGTGGTGGATGAGCCCGCGGGTGATGACAGCATGATGACAATAGAATCTGATTTTCTTAGTAAAATTTATTAGAGAAGTGATGTCCGCAGTTCGTCTTAAAGATGTATCCGAGGAGACGGGATTTTCTCTCTCGACGGTGTCCTTGGTGCTCAACAATCGTTCGGAAGCCTCGATCCCGGAAGATACGCGGAAGAAAGTGAAGGATGCCGCCACGAAGCTGGGTTATGTTCGCCGATCCCGATCGAGTTCGAGTCGGACCCTGGTCATTGCGATTTTCGAGGATTTGCGGGATTGTTTCGAGAATCCGTACTTCGGAGAGATTTATCGAGGAGTTCAGGAGGCTTTGAAGGAGAATGGATATCACTCTATTATCCAGCATCTCGGAAGGGGATCTGCCCTCCGCGAGGTTGAGATTGCGAAAAGCATAAAAGCCGAGGGGATCTTGGTTTTGGGAGCCCCGCCTGCTTCCTTTCGCGATTCGCTCCGGAAATTTCAGGTGCCGGTGGTTTTTGTCAATGCGACCGTGGATCATGCTTGGGATTCGGTGATTCCTGATTTCGAGCACGGGTTCCGCATTGCGCTCCAGATCTTGAAGGATCACGGGCACCGCCGGATTCTCTGCGTGAAGTCGGCTTATACCGACGAAAAATTGCCCTATCTGTCCGATCATCTGATCCGGGCGATCCGCACGTCCGGAGTCTCGGAGGGGGACATCATCTATGTCAGAAGCAAGGGAAACTCGTCCGAAGACGGTTATTCCGCGTTGCTCGCTTTTCTCAAGGCAAACCCGTCCGTTGAATTCACCGCAGCGTTTTCCGGATTCTCGAAACCTTTTGGAATGATCCGTGCCTTGGAGGAGCAAAAGAGAGAGGTCCCGGGCGATGTCAGTGTGATTGCCATCGGCGGAGATCCCCATGTGTCGGAATCGCGCTTACCGATTTCAACGGTCTTGTACCCCCTGCGCCAGGTGGGGAAGGAGGGAGTGCATCGTTTGATCGCCCGTGCGCGCGGGACTCTTGATTCTCCCGCCACCGTGGTGCTTCCGGTTCGCTATGAAGATCGGGGGACGGTGGGTAAGGCTCGAATGTGACGGGTTTTAGCGGACCCACCCGATTGATTTGTATCATGAATTCCTCCAATTTGAATGCTTCCCCAAAACCTTCCCAATTTGCGACGCTTTTCAAACGTGGACCCGAAGCGTATGGGGAGGACCAGTGCTTCCGAGAAGAAGGATGGCATGTTTGGTGTGGTTCGATTCTGGAAGACCCGAAGGATGGGAAGTTTCACCTATACTACAGCCGGTGGCCAGTTTCCGAGGGGTATGATGCTTGGGGGACCCATTCGGAGATCGCGCACGCCGTCGGAGACTCCCTTGTCGGGCCATTCACCTACGTCGAGACAATCTTTCAGCGCGAAAAAAATTCCTCCCGGTGGGATGCTCACTGTTTTCACAATGTGACCGTCAAAGCTTTTGGAGGGCGATACTTCCTCTACTACATGGGCAACCGGGGGGATGGAGACTGGTGGAATCATCGCAATAATCAGCGAATCGGCGTCGCCGTAGCCGATTCTCCGAGCGGTCCGTGGCATCGGCAGTCGCAGCCAGTCATCGACGTGTCCCCGGGGGCCTGGGATGGCTTGATGGTCTCCAATCCGACGGTTGCGGATGCCGGAGACGGGCGTTTTCTAATGATCTATAAGGGAGTGGCCGAAGGCACTATGCCGTTCGGGGGAAGGGTGCTCCACGGTCTGGCCTGGAGCGATCGCCCCGATGGTCCTTTTGTCAAAGAACCGTATCCTATTTTCGATTACAAGAATGCGGATTTCGGCTTCGAAGACCCTTTCTTGTGGCGCGAGGGAAGGAGCTTTTACTGCTTGGTGAAGGATATGGGGGGAACTCTCTCTCCGAGTGGCGAAACGGAACTTTTGCTTTTGCAGTCGGAGGATGGAATCCATTGGAGCCCGAGCAAACCGTTGCAGGTGCTGGGACGGAGACTGGAAAATCGAAACGGGAAGACGATCGCATTCGAAAGGGTAGAGCGGCCTCATTTCTTCCAGGATAGCAGGGGAACGTTAACACTTTTGGTTGCCGTAAAGCCCGAAGATCCCGAAGAGCCCTCGTGCAACATTCGATTGGTCTATCGGTAGGGGCTATTCGGCGGGCTCGTCTTCAGGGAGTGACGTCATTTATCGAGCCGGCTGAGAGTCGGTTCGAAAGGGTGTCACGGGAAGGCCGATGCGGTCATAGAGGTTGCAGTCCGGGTTGGCCGCCCAAGCGTAGCGTACGGCAACGGGTTCCGGAACTTCCGAACTCCAGATTTTGACCGTATCTTTTGAGATGATTTCAGCCTCGGCGTTGACGAATTTCATATCGGCACCCGCAATGGTAAACCCATTCACCTCACTCGTATCGAAGGCGTACAATCCCTTGCTGATAAAGTCAAAGCGGACCTCGGCATACCCGTCCTTAAAAACAGCTTCGCTGTAGCGTGGGCTCTGGCTAGCCATTGCAAAACCATAATCATTTGCAAGAGCCAAGCGGGCGAGCCGATTGGCCACCACTTGCTTGTTACGCGGATGGATATCACGCCCCTCTCCCACATCAATCGCCACTGCCTGTCCAACATGGTCCAGATTGTCCAGGGTCCTTGTCTGCGCCTCTCGTAGATACGACCATTCATGGTCCTCCGGAGCGGTCGCCTCTTCTTTGAAATCGGCAAGCTGAACCCAGTAAAAAGGGAATTCTCCCTGTCCCCATGCGAGGCGCCAATTGTGAATGAGCTTTGTCATCAGATCGGTATAGCTCTCGGGACGTGTCGCATTTGTTTCTCCCTGATACCAAATGACTCCGCGGATACCATACCCTAGGGTTGGGTAGAGCATGCCATAGTAGATATTCCCCGGACGATGCTGTGTGTGCCGCTGGTCGCGAGGCGCCGTCTGCTTCGGTTCAGGTTTTCCGGAGTCCACCCAAGCCTGGTAGGCGGCCTTTTTTTCTGCATGGATTTCGTCCGTGTAGCCATGGATGCGTTCGTCCCACTCCGCGAGGTATTCCGAATATTCAGGGTCCTCTTGCAGGACATCTCGGGGGATCCATGCCTCGGCGGCGGAGCCTCCCCAGGAATTGTCGATGAGGCCCACGGGCACCTCGAGTGCGTTATGCAACCGGCGACCGAAGAAGTAACCGACTGCGGAAAACCACTTAACGCTTTCAGGAGAACAGACCTTCCATTCGCCCTCGAAATTCTCCTGAGGCTCTTGTCTTCCCACCATCGGGATCGTAAGCAATCGTATCTCCGGGTAGTTCGCAGTGGCAACCTCCACATCGGCATCGTTGCTGTTTCCCACTGCCCATTGCATGTTGGATTGTCCGGAGCAAAACCAGACTTCTCCCACGAGGACATCGGAAAAGGTCAGTTCATTCTCTTCTCCGGAAACGGTGAGTTGGTAGGGTCCCCCAGCTTCCATGGGATTGAGAAAGATTCGCCATTTGCCATCCTCGCCAGCCACCGTTTCGTGGATCTGCTCTTGGATACGAACTGTTACCGATTCACCAATCCTCGCCTTTCCCCATACCGGGTTTTCCTGCGAACGTTGCAGGACCATATGATCACTGAAAATGTTCGGGAGACTCACCTCCGCCATGGCGGCGGAAAACCAAGTCGATAGAGCACTGGTTATCACTATGACTTTCTTTATATTCATGAGTATATGCTTTTTCTTTGAGAATGGTTCGTGCTCTAGCTCTTATGCCTCTCGTTCGTTTCTTCACCCGACTCGTGCAGAGGCGGTTGGGATGACGCGATAGGCAATCCTGCTGGAGGTATCCAAGCTCACGGGAGAAAATCGGATTCGATGAACATGTGCTTCCGCGCCATGATGATCGGTGAAGGACAGATGCTCGAAGTCTTGGATGCGAGTGCCCTCCAAAGGAACGAGAGCCACCGAGGTGTCCTGATGGGAAAGGACTGCCCGGTCGCTCAAAACCTGGACCGAACAATTCGTGATCACGGCGCTTTCGAGCGAATCCACGGACTCAAGGTCAAATTCATCGGTAACTTCAAGAAAAGGCGCCCCTTGATGAAAACGAAAAGTCCGTCGATATCGACGGCAACGCGCTGCAACCGGATAAGCCTGAGTCAGATCCATCGTCACCTGCAATTCGTCCTCAGCTGCCAGGTGACCGAGAATTTCAGAATGGAACGCTGCGCCAGCGGCTTGTTCCTGGCCGTTAATTACCGCCAGTGAATGGCCCTTGGTCCGCGCGGCGAGATATTCATGGCGCCGTTTAGGATCGAAGTAGTCCTTGTTATATTCGGGGGTGCCGATTTCCTGAATCATGGGAATCTCCCCGATGTTCAAAATGTAGCTGCCACAATCGTTGTGATTGTGCGATTCGTCATTGTGACCACCTTTGGCGGCGAAGTGCCATTGCGGGGCATCGCTATTGTGGCTGTGTGCGATTGTGACGTTTAGGTCTTTTAGGAAAATGTCCTCAGAACGACCAGCCTCTTGACCGGAGTCGATCGCTCCCGGATCGCGCAGTAACAAATCGGAAAACAGGAAGAAATCCGACCTTTCCTTATTCAGCTCGATCTGACGCTCCAGAAGCTTCCGGTAGTTTCGTCTGCCGTGGTCCAGGCATAGAGGATCCTGCAATCGCTCACCGAGGTAAGTCAGCACGCTTGGACGCAAAAGGGCCTTCGAAGGACAGTCTGCAAAATTGACGAGGCAATCCCCGGGCAGGGTCATTAGAGAGCCGAAGCGGGCAATTTTCTGAATTTTGTCACTCCCCTCAAAGAGCGAAAGACGGCCATCGCTCCGCGCTTCCAGTTGAGCATTCAATTTCGAAAACCAACCGAAGCCATAGCTCCAATAAATCGGGCCTTCAGAGCATCCGCCATCATCTGCGAAGCCACCAATGAAGGTGTTAAGATAGTGGCAGGACAGATTCAGAATTTCAGCTAGTTTGGCAGTGTCTTTCAGCAACAGTAGTGCTGCTCCAACCACACCTTGATGGCAGACAGCATTCCAGTTGTTTGAGGTTTTTGTCCACCAAAATTCCTCATGCCGTTCGAGGTAGTTGTCAAAGAATTGAGTCTCGATCCGCTGTCTAAGTTTCTCAGTCAACGAACGGGGTATCAAGGAGTTGAAAAGGACGAGAAGCTCGGCAACCAAACTCGCTGTTTCTCCACCGAACAGGTCAATCTGAAACGGATCCTTTCCACTGGTCGACTCTACATGCGCCGGCACCGCCCATGATTCATCTTCTCCGAGTGCCTCCAGCTTCTCGATTAATGAACGGCCCATGCGCTCGCGAGCCGCGGTATCATGGTCAAGTCGAAGGTAGGCGATGGCGGCCCGGGCGATTCGCCGCCTTCTTTCGAAATACACGGTCTCAAAACGCGAACGATTCCCGGACCGATGAAACTCGGCATACAGGTCATTCGTCAATTCAGGGAGCGCCTGCTCGGCCTCCTGCTCCGCTAAAGCGATTAGCGGCTTGAAATAAGTATCATACCTGGCGTTCCGCCAGATAGCATGATCTGCTGGCGGTAGAAGAGCCTTCCCTTGGGAGTTTTCCAAAATCCGCAGCAACTTCTCTTTGGAGTAGCTGGCTTCCAGGAGATTGATGCAACCTTCTTTGGATTCGGGTTGAGGCATTCGATGGAGTGGACGGAGGGAAGAGAGTAGGGGTTATGGATTACTCGTAGCCTGCGACTCGGTCCAGTCGATATATTCTCTCGGAAGCATAAAAGTCCATCCTTCTTCTTTCAGGAACTCGACGATCTTCTCAAACTCGGCAAATCCCTCTTCGGAAAAGTAGGGAGGATGGAATTGGAGGGCGGTAAAAGTTAATTCTTTCTCGCGGCTGGCATACTTCGCCTTGAACTTTTCAAAATTCGGCTTTCCCGTGCCGTCGTTTTCTCCGGGCAGATACATGTAAAGCATGCATTTATCCAGCGAAGAGGATTTCAGGGGTTCCTTCAGGTGGTAGTAAAAAACCCCACGGAACTCAGGCATCTCCTCGAGCACGGTCAGGGTGTCCTGGTCCATCGCGTTAAAGGGGGAACCAAAAACCTCTGCGGGATGGCCCAGTATGCTCACTAACTTCTTCTGCGATTTCTCCAAGTTTTCTTTCTGGTGCTCATAACCGGATCTGAAAAATTCGGAGACCCTACGTCCATCGGGATCCTTCCAATGGTTATGGTCCCAGCCATGATTCCAGAACTCCACTCGACCACTCTCTTCCAGTCCTCGGGTCCATTCCACCGCTGTTGAATCGTAAAGAGGAAACCCGTAGGCAATGATTCCTATGGATACTTTGATGTCCTGCTCTTCGGCGATCTGGACGAAGCGCTTCCACTTCGCATTGGGCTCCCGCAGGTCATCTGCCTTGACCACGACGATCCGGCCCAAGGGCTCACTGCCCGCTTCCGTTTCAGCAGAAGCGACTGAGCCCCAGATGCCGACCATCGAAGACAGCAAACAGCAGGAGTACTTCATCAGGCTCATCATTGTGCCTCAGTATTTGAATCGTCCGGCAGGAAGAAGAATGCGACTGAGTCCGGAGGAAGATCAATGCCGCGAGCGAGTTCGGAAAGGGAATGAGTCATCTCCTTCAGTCCTGTTTCCGAGAGACAAAAGATGCGCACATTTTGATCGTCGAATTCGCGGCCCTTGAGTTCAATACGGGCGTTATTTGCGTAGGAAGACCGATTGATCAAAACCCAATGGTTTCCGTCCTCGTGTAGCACGGCAAATGGAACAATCACATCGGGATGATCACTGGTGGACTTGACCGCAGGTCCCGTCATTCCGGTGTTGAAAAAGTGGAACACGTGCGCCGGTGGACGAAGGGTGTAGTCCCGTCCCATTTTGCCATAAACGCCATCACATTCGTTCCATGCATTGCCGACGTCTGCCCCGTTCTCGACCAGTTCAACGAATACCAAGGCGTCAAAAACGCCACCTTTATGGGTTGCCATGCGTTCGTCCCGAACACGATGCGTATAACAGATATTATATTCGTTGAGATGAAGTTCGATTCTCCGGTCGGGACTGATGTCATTCAACATTGACCGTATCGTGGACAAATTCTTTCCGAGGCTTCCAGCTCGATTGTAGATATTGATATCCGTTTCGGTTGCATCGCCGGAAGCGTAGGCATGGTAGGAGAGAAAATCCAAATTTTCCATCGTAAGGATGGCGAACTGTTTGAGTGGCTGAACCAAGTCACCTCGACAAGCAGCCGGTCCACCAATTTTTATACTTGGGTCCACCGCCTTCATCGCTTGAACGCAGAGGTTGTAGATCTCGGCCAGCTCGTCGATTTGCAGGGGCTGCCCCTTCTTCATCTGGCGCAGCCAATAAACCATGTCACGCTCGTTACTGATCTCGAAATACTGAATTCCGCGCTGCTGCTCGATGTTCAAAATACGAACCAAATCAGCGCACAATTGAGCGAAGGCCTCATACTGGTCCGCATCGAGCATCCCATCCTTATCGAGGTCCATCCATGAAGGCCATTTTCCGATCGTGATGACCCGTTCCTCGGACAATCCTTCGAGCGGATCGAGGGCCGCGGCGATTCTCTCTGCGCTCCATGTCCTGGATGCGGTATCCATCCAGCTGAAACGATTTTTCGACGGATCCGCGAGCATGCCGCTCATATTATGGTAGCGGAGTACGGGTGCCGCCATGTAGGCGATATTTTCGATATACTGCGGGTTCTGGGCGACCGACGAATCGTAGCCATTGAAAATATTCAAGGAATACTGACGATCGGCAACCTGTCCGGTTGGCTCAGACCAATCAATCGAGACCTCAACATCAATCGAGTCGGATTGCGAGGGTAGGGCTGTTTCGGACTGGAGGACTACATCCGCGTCGGGAACCGTGAGGCTTTCCTTATCTGCTGGCTGAATGGAAGACTCTAGGGAGGAAAGTTTCGTTCCCACATCGGCCACGACTACAAGATCCAAGCCGGAGGGTTTCTCCGACGCGCCACGGTCGGAAAAAGGGGAGAACACCTCCAGAAAGTCTTGATTATCGCCAGATTGATACTCGCCCATTGACGCCCACTGCCATTCTCCTGATTCATTGGCCGCGATGCGGGAGAGTTGCATGCCTGCGCTATCATTTAAAACTAATGGCAATCCCCGGTAGCGGACCCAAACTTCAAACGGCTCGTCGCGGTTGATCGGAATCTGAGTCAGCGTCGTGCCGTCAGCCGTTGCGGCAATATACTGTCCAGAAGAGGCATCCGTATCCAAAAGAACTCGGGTGAATCCGGTCGGAGTGCCTTCCGGTTCTACGCTCGATAGATCCTGGCCCGTAGAAGCACAGCAAGCAGAGAAAGTGAAAAGCAAAAGAACGAAATTTCGGCGAATGCTATTTTGCTTCATAGGACTTCAAGTTTTCAGACTCCCGAGGGTCGATCGTGTTTGTCGTGTCCAGGAAAATGGCATCTACACCACCCGCACCTCCCGGCGCTCGCACGAGGCGTACAGAGCTACCTAATTCGCTCTTTTCGTAGGTGCCGAAATTTACCCAAGTCCATGTCGATGGATTCCTATGCTTCCATTGGAGGTCAACGGCTTTGCCGTTCACAGTTGTCTTGAGAACCTGGGAACCGCCTCGAATCCGGGCCCAGATCGTAATTTTCTCAAAAGACTCCGGCAACGGTACAATGACCAGTGGCATATATTGTTCTTCGCGGACCGCATCGACATACATTCTCCCCGAAGCCTCGATGTCCATTTCGACTGTTGTGTATTTCGCTAAAACGGACTCGGCTTCGAAGTAGGTCGGCTGGGTCGTTGTAGTCTCCTCTTCGGCATTGATTTCCGTTGCAAAGGTTAGGCCTGAGATCGCGAACATACACAAACACAGTGGCCGCAATGAACTGCCATTAATTGTCTTCTTATTTCGTTCCTTCATAAATTTTTCTGTCGGTGAATTTTGCGGCGACGTCTCCCGGGGTCATTGCTTCTACGTGCATATCTGCAAAGAGGAACTGTGCCTCGCCATTGTGACGATAGTCGATGTACTTGTTTCCATCTACGCTGGCGTTCTCGACGTCACTCGAAAATCGTGACCAATTGGTTCCATCGCGGCACAGGCCGTGCCAGGTGACTCTTGCATCAAACAGTAGAACCGCATCATTCAGGTTCTCAATGGTTAGGACTGACCTTGGGATGGAAGTGTTCACGGCCTCATTCCACTTTGTCAGCCCAAACATCCCGCCCCCCGCAGAATAGGCGCGGCGCACTTTCCAGTCGTCAGTGGACTCTGCATTTCCTCCGCCATCCAGGGCTGGTATCGTGTTAGATCCGTAGACGCCTAAATATGCCTGCAAGGCTTGGCGGTCCCATGGAACACTGTCGACCGCGACCGGCGGATAGGTTTGCTTGTTCTCTTGGGAGTAGCACTGCAATGCGACTCCCAGTTGCCGTAATTGGTTGGCGCCCTTCGCTTGTCGTGCATTTACCAGTATGGTGTGTGTGGTCGGGATCAAGATGGCAGCCAGAGCCACGATCACAGCGACTGCGACCAGCATCTCTATCAGAGAGAACCCCGTACGACGATTTTGTGCTTTCATCATAGCCACAGTCGTTAACGGATTGCCTTTATGAGTATCGAATGTTTCGGCGGGCAATGATCGAGAGAAGCATGCAGGCTCCTCCAAATAGAAGGGCACCCGTCGACGGCTCAGGTACCACAGTCAACGATCCGGCTCCGGAGAACGACGAAGTGGAAAGCAGTGTATTCAGATCTGAACTCGAATAGGTTCCCGAACTTACGGAGGAAGCACCAAATTCAAAGGATGCAACGGTTAAGTCGTTATCCAGGATCATGGTGCTGTCGGAGCTGGCCATCGAAAATGCTGAACTGGTGATCGTCAAATTGGCCGCCAGAGTCAGGTTGCCTTTATTTAGATTGAGGCTGCCAGAAAAGCCCGAGGCATCCGTAACGCTCAAACCGTAGTTAATCGAAGAGGGTCCGTCGTATCCGATGGAAAGATGACCGCTGCCCAGTAGATTGGAAATGTTTGTGGTCAAATGATTGCCGGTATACGCTCCCTTGAGGTAGGCGAAATCTCCTGGCGATGACGTGGACTCGGAGAGAACTGTGAAATTTGTTATATTCCAAGTGGACTGAACATTCGAACCATTGTTCGCGTTGGCAGCAGCGACGCCACCGAGGCCCATGAAAATATTCTCCGTCACAAGAGTGCCCGACTTGATCAGCAATGCACCGCCGGTGCGTCCGCCGGCGTCACGAATGGTGAGCGAATCCCCGGGGAAGGTTGAGTTCCACGTCGGCGTATTAGGCGATCTCAATAGATAGCCGTTCGTGTCGTAGTCTTTGCCGGCGGATGCGGGTTGGCCGTCCGACCAGTCTGCGCCCGTATTCCAGCTCTCACTGGTGGTATTGCTGTCGATGAGGTCGACGGCATTGAGGGAATAGGAGCTAAACGCTGCGAGGAGGCAGACAGTGGATGAGAGTAGAGGGGATCTTGGGAGACGGGTGTGGTTAGTTTTTTTGGGGGTCATGCGAAAAAGATGGGTAGTAAATTGGCGGAGGTCAAATAAAAATAAAAAATTTATCACTTGATAATGTGTGATAGATGCCTGAATAATAAGAAATAGAGAATGAATTATACTGAAATTTTGAGAAAATTTGATTTTTGATAATATGTTTATCGTTGAATGAAGACATCGCCAAGAAAACCCAGGGCCATCACGATTTCCCAGATTTCAAAGGCGGCTGACGTCTCCCCGAGTGCGGTATCGGCCCTTTTGAATGATCGTGACTACGGCATTCGCATTAGTGAAAAGACACGCGCACGCATCATGAAAGCCTGCCGCGAGCTGAACTATCGACCGAAGAATCCGGCTGCCCTCGCCCGCATCTATCCCTCGATGGGAGACATTTGCTTTCTGATCAATTCCGGGGTTCCGGGCGGCGTTCATCACCATTATTTCGGACAGATGTTATCTGGTGCCGTCGCCTCTCTCGAGGACCCTACTTCGCATATCGCCTATTCGCTGTTCGATCCCGAGATCGATTACGTGAATCATCCGGAATCTCTTCCGCAGTCACTCCGATCCGGAAGTGCCACACAAATCATCGCCGCGAGTACGCCAAACACTTCGTTCGTTCAGGCAATTCTTAAACGCAACATTCCTTTCGTCTATTTAGGCCATCACATGGACGAAGTAGGCCTTTGTAGCATCGTCCCCGATTACGCGGAAGCGACTCGTCAATCGGTGAGATATTTGGCTCAATTGGGACACCGACGGATCGCCTATCTGACCGGCCCCTTCGGTGACAGTACCTACAACTTGCTCGAGCTGCAGCGTGGTTACGTTGAAGGTTTGAGGGATTGTGGCTTTCCAATCAGTCCACAGTATATCTACCATTGCGACTTCGATCAGGGCAATTTTGGGCAGGATCAGTTGATTGAAGCGACCAAGCACTTGATTTCCCTAAAGGAAAGGCCCTCTGCAATCATGTGTTTCCATGATACTGCTGCAACTGTCGTCGCTTCCTATCTTCAGAGCGTAGGACTTAGAATCCCCGAAGACATCAGTATCATGGGGTGTAACGATGAACCTTCGGCTTCCACCTATCACCCGCCTCTTAGCACGGTGCACTTTCCGCTTTCAGAGATGGGTGCGCGGGCAGTCAAGGAGCTCGAAAATCAAATTCTTTTCGGTCGCCTGGATAAACCCGTTAACATCAGTTTGCCGGTCAGCATCGTAGAACGGCAATCATGTGGTCCTTGCCCGAGTCCGTCTGGGGTGTAATGGGACGCTCGATTCGCCTAGGGGATGAATGAGCCTGAATCGGACATCACCGCCACAGATAGGTTGTGGGAAAACGCTCTTATCCGCCTGAGCCCAGTCAAACTCTCGCAGGTCCTGACACTCGAAGACAAACAATCCCAACATACACATGCACAATAAAGCTTTTACTGAAGAAGCGCAGTCAATGCTCGCGCACCTGATGACCGATGATCCTCAAATGGATCATCGCATCGCAGCTGGAATTGAGGAAAATCGCAAAGGCTGGGGAAGGCTCCAGCTCGTCTCGAGGGACGGGTCGCCCATTGGGCGCGCTGACGTGAAGTTGCGTCAACTCAAGCATGAATTCCACTTTGGTTGTAACGCATTCTTGCTCGATCAGCTCCCGGAAAGTGAAAAAAACGAGCGTTACCGTGAGCTCTTTAGCAAACTGTTCAATCTGGCAGTTGTGCCCTTTTACTGGTCTGACTTGGAACCGGAGGAAGGTAAGCTTCGGTTTGAGAAGGAAAGCCCTTTCATTTACCGCCGCCCTCCTGCTGACTTGGTTCTCGAGTTCTGCAATGAGCAGGGGATTACTCCCAAGGGTCACCCGCTTCTCTGGCATAACTTCCGTCCAAGTTGGCTATCCTGTGATGAGACGGAAATGAGGGAGAAAATCCACCGTCGCTTCCAGCAAATTAGCGATCGCTATGCGGATAAGATTAAGATTTGGGATGTCTGCAACGAGGCGCAGACACTCACGGTTGACGAGCGCATTACGCATGTGCCCGAAAATCATGTGGAGTATGCATTCGAGTTGGCCGAACGCTATTTCCCAACCTGCACGAAGACCTACAACGATGATCGCATTTGGTATCGCTACAGCCGGACCTACTCGCCGGTCTACCTTCTGCTCAAGTCGCTCATGCAGCAGGGGCATAAAGTCGACGCTCTCGGCCTGCAGCTCCACATGTTTCCGAGCACATTTTACAATGCATTCCGCTACTTGAATCCGCGCAATCTCTTCAACTGCTTCGATCTTTACGGAAGCCTGAATATTCCCCTCAACATGTCCGAGATCAGCATTACCAGTCGTCGGGATTTTGGGGACGGAGATGCCTTCCAAGAAATTGTCGCGGAAAAACTTTATCGCATCTGGTTCAGCCATGCCGCCATGAACGGAATTGTCTGGTGGAACATGGTCGATAATACGGCAGCCTATGCCCCGCTCGGTGATGAAACGGCGGGTGAGAATCAGCTACGCGCCGGACTGGTCAACTACGACATGACAACCAAGCCGGCCTATAAAGCACTGCACCGACTGATCCATGAAGAATGGCAAACGCATCCAGAATTCGAATATAATGAAGGGGCGAAGAACCAATTCCGGGCGTTTTATGGCGACTACGAACTGACGGTTACGACCGACCAAGGCACGAGCAAACACACCATCAAGCTCTCTCGGAGCGATCTGAATACGTTCAGGATTGAAGTTTGATCCGGATCAAGGCGCTGGTTTGTGGGCGCAACCTATTTCGCTTTCACAGAGCAGCAAGGGAGGGGGCAATTAGAAATGGCCCGAGCTTCCAACGTCCAGGGGCGGCTACTTCTCGGAAGCAGGGAAGAGTCGCTTTCGTGCGAATGCTTTGCCGGATCCGGTTTTCAGATAACTTTCGAAGCTTCGGGCCGTGGAGGCTTTTTCGAAGGCGGCGTAGAATATGAGGTCGAAGGGGGCGTGGGCTGCGGAGTGCTGAATTCACAGGTAGGCCAAATCAAAAGTGTTTTTTTGCGAAAGCCCTCCCTGATCCAGATTTGAGGTATTTCTCGAACGCGCGGGCTTTGGCCGGATCCCGGAAACGAATGGCAGTTTCGACGATCCACGGACGATATTTAGCGGTGTGGGGAACGCCGCCCTCGTTGTGTTTTTGCAAGCGTGCGTCGAGGTCGTTTGTGCATCCTGTGTAGTGTGCGTCTTTGGCGGACGTACTGCGCAGGATGTAGACGTATGTAAAATCGGATGCTGGCATGCCAAGCCGTAGCTGAAGCGATTGGGGAAAGAAAGTATCGAATGCCCGCCGCCGTCCTTCGGACTATGGCGTGGCAGCCTTCGCTTGCGCTGTCGCTTCAGCGAAGGCTGGTGGAGGTGGCGGGAGTCGAACCCGCGTCCTACGGACGTTCAGACGAGGCGTCTACATGCTTATCTGATTATTTGGTTTCGCACGTCTCCCGCGAATCAGCACGCTGAAGAAGCACTAGCACCGATAGTTGTACAGCGTGACGGGCGGTACCAACGTCACGCTATGCCTGCTAGATGACGTCCCAACTGGTTAACAGGTATCCCCAGCGGAACGAGGCGGCGCTTTAGGCTGCCATAGCTTCCGGAGCTGCGCCCGGGAAGCTGATTACTTTATCCTTGGCATTTAATAGCAAGGTGATCGCCTTTTTAACGGAGTGGAGCAATCGTCTCCGGCATGCAACCAGACCCTACGGCCCGCAGTCGAATCCGGAACACCCCCCGATCCAAGCTGTGGGTTGAGGAGCTGCTGGTGTAGCAGAACCTTTCACAGAACAGAATTGATGAATGTAGAAGGCGGAATGGCGAATGGCGAATGAAAAATGGAGGAGTTGTTGGGGCGAGGGGCGAGGGGCGAGGGGCAAAGGACGTGGGGCTAGGGACGAGGGGCGAGGGGCGAGAATGGGAGAGGCGAGAGTGGGAGAACGGGTTGGTTTGCACTTGGGTAGGACATTGGGCGTGTCTGAAAGGACCTCCCCACCAGCTGGCGCTGGTTCCCCCCTCCTACTCGTAGGAGGGGAGTTTTTATCGGGGTTGTCCGAGAGTTTATCGGTGAGTGTACCGATGCTGCAGATGGAACCAACCAACCTCTGAACGTCAGAAGGTCCGAACCCGCGGGAACGCCTTAACCTCCGAACCCCCTAACCTCTCAACATCAAAACCTCCGAACCTCTAAACTTCCCAACTCCCCCTCCCCAACTTCCCCCTCCCATTTAGATTGACCCGGTCCGGGCTGAGGGCAGGATAATGGGTTCATGCATTTCTTGGCTCACTCCAAAATCCCGGTTTTTCTCTCGGTAGAGAGAGGCGGTTGAGGGTGCTTTGATTGCAGCAAGTTTCCTGACCCGCCTTTAATCCGGCGGGTTTTTTCGTTTCTGGGAAAGAACGCCGGTTGGTTTTCTTTTTTTTGATGAATATTCGTTCCCAGTTTTTCCGTGAAATACGAGCTACCTTGGTATTGGCCTTTCCTTTGATCATCGGGGAGTTGAGCCAGATGGCCTTGGGGGTGGCGGATACCATCATGATCGGACAGGTCGGGGTGGTGGAGTTGGCGGCCTCGGCGTTTGTCAATTCGGTGCTGCACCTGCCGTTGATGCTGGGGTTCGGTCTGCTGATCGGTGTCTCGGTCAGGGTCTCTCAGGCTCGTGGAGAAGGGAATCCGGTGGCGGCGCGCAGTGCTCTGCGGAACGGGCTTTACTTGGGCTTGGGAATTGGGCTGCTGACGATTCTGGGGGCGTTTGTCGTGGTCCCTCGCCTCCATTGGTTTGGGCAGGATCCAGAAGTCGTCGCCGCCTCTCCGCGGTATTTTTACCTGGTCGCGGTTTCGCTGCTTCCCGCGTTGATGGCGATTGCGATTAAGGCGCACGCCGATGCGATGAATCGGCCTTGGATGCCGTTCTGGATCATCGGGGCAGGGGTGGTGCTGAACATATTTCTCAACTGGCTTCTGATTTACGGTTCTTGGGGATTTCCTGAATGGGGTCTGGAAGGGGCGGGGATCGCAACCGCGTTGTCCCGTTTTGCGACGTTGGTGGTCATTTTTCTCTGGTGCTTGCGAGCCGCTCCGGATTACCGGGAATGGTTGCCCGTGCGATGGTTTCGGGGGCCGGAGTGGGGGACCATGCGTTCGCTTTTGCAGATCGGGATTCCATCCAGCATCCATCTTCTGGCCGAGGTCGGGGCCTTCGTCATGGCGGCGTTGTTGGTCGGTCGGCTGGGGGCTACGGCTTTGGCGTCCCACCAGATTGCCCTCACTTGTGCGGCGACCACGTTCATGGTGCCTCTGGGCATTGGGATGGCTCAAACGGTGCGAGTCGGGGAGGCCTATGGAGCGAAACAGCCCGAGCGACTACGCTTGATTGCTTTGGGGGGGACTTTGTTGGTGGTGCTTTTTGCTCTCACTAGTGCGAGTAGTTTCGTCGCTTTCCGGTGGGAGCTGGCAGGCCTCTTCAGCGATGATGCCGGAGTTATCGCTCTGTGTGCGCACTTGCTGGTGATTACGGCCGTCTTCCAGCTTTTCGATGGCCTGCAGATCAGCGCCTCGACTTCTTTGCGGGGGATGAATGACGTACGGTTCCCCGCCGCTCTGGCGTTTGGGGTCTATTGGATGATCGCCCTGCCTCTCGGTGCGGTGCTCGCGTTCTGGCTGCATTGGGGTGCCGCTGGTATCTGGTGGGGGATCACCCTGGGTATGATGATTTCAGCGGTGGTCTTGTCGCGGCGGCTGGTGCAGAAGATGCGCGGGGTGAGTCGCGAATTGCTGACTTCGCATGGCGAAGGGTGAGCTGCGGATAGCGGAATGTGTTAACCATGTCCTGAACCTTTTTGGTTCCCTGGGTCTTGAACCTACACCGGATCACGGCTCGTTTTGAGTTAACCCTTCATTTTTCGAACAGAATCAGGCAGGTTCTCTGCTCGGGAGACGAAGCATCGAAGACAGAATCCTAGTATGAGAACCAAAAAATATCTAAAAATAGCGACGATTTTGCTGCTTCTTTACGCAGTCATTGGTTTTTGGGTCTTCCCGATGGCTTTACGGTATTTTGGCGAGAAAGCGTTAAAGGAGCATGTGTCGCCGGATGCGGTCATCACGAAGGTCAAAGCGAATCCGTTTACCTGGCAATTGCAGGTGGAGGGCTTGAGTTTGAGCGATCCAGGGGGGCACTGGTCATTCGGGGCGGAAAGGGCAACGGTCAACTTGAGCGCGAAAACCCTATATAAATTCTATCCCGTTCTGGATTTGGTCAGCCTTGAAGCTCCCCGGATCCGTTATCTGCGGAGCCCGCAGGAGGAGAGTGAGAGTGAAGAGGTGATCGCTGAGCCAACCGAAGAGGGGCCAGAGAGTTTGGAAGACGTGGCCGATTTGTTGAATGCCTATGAAATTCCGGAAGTGTCGGTGGCTCTCCTTGAAATCAAGGACGGGGCGATGAACTTCAGTGACGTTACCAATGAAAGCGGTTTCGAGAAGAGTATCGAACCGATCAATTTCCGATTGGAGAATTTCACCACGGAGGTGGGCGCAGGAGAGGGCAATGCCATGCGTTTTCTGGCAAAAACGGATAAGGGTGCGGAGTTGGAGTGGACTGGGGAGCTCACCAGCCAGCCTTTTGCGAGTCGCGGAACGATTCGGGTGTCTGGGGTCGAGATTGATCCTTTCTCCCCGTATTTCGAAAAATTTATCCGTTTCGATCTGGAGCGTGCGACCTACTCCATGCAATTGAGCTATGCGATTAACTTTGGGGATCTGGAGAACGTTTTCACGATCAGTGAGGGCTCGGTTGAATTGGCCAATGTGCATTGTGTCGGCAGGGAAGATGCCGGTGAATTTTTTGTTCTCGATTCTGCCGGAGTGAGCGGGGTCAGCTTTGATTATAACTCAATGCAAGTCGATCTGGAGCAGGTCTATATTCGCAGTGGTTTGCTCGGCATCCGCAGGAATGATGCGGGTGCGATTAATTTGCTCAATCTGCTCGTTTTACCTGAAGTCGAAGCTTTGCCCGAAGTCGAAGCCGCGGACCCGCCCGAGAGTGTCGCAAAAGGTGACGACTCCTTTGAGCTGCCAGAATTGCCAGTCGGATTTTTCCTGAAGGAATACTTGATCCAGGACTTTCACATTCAATGGGTGGATTCGATGATTCCTGGGGGCGCGGATTTGGAAATGGTGATTTCCGAATATTCCCTCAAGGGTCTGTCCTCCGAATTTTCCGAGCCAGTGGGGCTTGATTTACTGGTGCTGATTGGGGAAAGCGGTCGCTTCAAAGCGAGCGGAGAATTAACCCCTGCGGTTGCCGGGGTTGATCTCGTGCTGGGAGTGGAGGCGCTGGACCTCTCCCTGGCCAATGCTTATGGACTTTCCATGGCTGAGACCCAAGTCGGGTCGGGCACATTCGAGTACTCCGGTGGGCTCAGTGGAGACTTTGAGTCTGGATATCGCTTGAGCGGGGATGGTTCTGTGCAGGACTTTTCCGTGGCGCTGGCGGGCGATAATGCGGTCGATCTGGAGTGGAAGTCTTTCAGCTTTGCCGACCTGTCGGCAGAGACGAAGCCGTTGTCCGTGAGTCTGGGGAATCTGGTTCTGACTGAACCGAATGCGGTGTTGACCCGATCCGCTCCGGAGGAAACGGCCGAAGCGGTTGAGGTAGAGGTCGCGGCTGATGCGAACGAGGCGGGCGCCGGCGAAGTTGCTGCCGAGGCCGAGGCCGAGGCCGGGGCCGAGCCGAGCGAGTCTACAGAAACACCCTTGGATCTCGAGATCGCTTCATTTGTCGTTGAAGGGGGCTCTATTCTTCTGATTGATCAATCGATTCAGCCGACCTTTCGTCTCGAGGTTGCAGACGCTGAGGTGGATGTCGAAAACATCACCTTGGGGGAGGAGAAGAGTACGGAGTTTTCGATCAGCGCCTTGGTGAATCGCAGCCAGTTTACGATGGCAGGGTCTGCTTATCCAATTGATCCACGTCGTGAAACGAGAATGACGATGTCGCTGAATGAGCTTTCGCTCCCAGTGTTTTCTCCCTATTCGGGAAAAGCCGTTGGACGCAAAGTCGGGAGTGGCTGGTTTAGCCTCGATACGGAGTTACAAGTGGATTCCGGGAATTTGCAGGCGAGCAACGATATCAAAATCGACCAGTTGGAACTCGGTGATTCGGTCGATAGTCCGGATGCGGTGAAATTGCCATTGTCTTTGGCGATATCGCTTTTGAAAGGGTCCGATGGGGTGATGAACTTGGAGTTGCCGCTTTCGGGGGATCTCTATCAGCCGAATGTGGGATTAGGACAGATTATCCGGACGGCAGTATTTGGTTTGATTCGAAGTGTTGCCCTCTCGCCGTTTTCGATGCTTTCCAGTTTGGTGGGATCGGAAGAGGATCTTTCCCAAGTCGAGTTTGCGCCTGGTGATTCTCAGCTTTCTCCAAAGATGAGGGGTCAACTGGAAGCACTGGGAACCGCACTTCAGGAGCGACCCCAGCTGATTCTCAGTATGACGCCGAGCCTATCCCAGAGCGATCTCACCACGTTGGCTCGCGACTTAATTCAGCCAGATTCTGAAATGGAAAAGGTAAGTGTCGGGAGTGTTGGAGAAGACAATTCGAAGAACAGTCATCAATTTTCGGTCGGGAGAAAAGCAAGGTACAAACCGCCGACAACAGAGAGCGAAGAGGTCAATGTGGATGAGACCAGTCAATTGCCTGAAGTGGATCCCACGGATCCAGTGGCTACGGATCTGATGGCGGCGAGGGTGCAAGTCGTCCGGGAGATGTTGCTCGGGATCGACGGTATTTCGGAGGAAAGACTTTTTGTGCGCGATCCGGATCTCACGGTGGACCGCTCAATTGTCGGTTTCAGTTTAGAATAAGGGTGCAGCGACGGCAGTTGATAGGTTCCGGAGGGCCGTATCGATCCCCTCGACCCTGGGCTTGAGTGGGGCGGATAGCGAATGGCCGAGGACGAATGGCGAATTTTGTGGATGGTCAATCTTGAATCGCGAATCGCTTCGATTCTGCGCTGCACCATAACGGTCAAACCTTACTAAAATCGGTATTATAACTCTTATCTTCTAGGATTCGGCGATGCTATTCAGGAGCCAAAAGTTGACTGACGGCAAAGGGCTATCGATCTAGGCCGTCTTGCGCAAAGTCCGGCCTTCATACCAAATTCCGTCAGCATGAGTCCCCAAAGCAACTTTGTCGGCACCTCGATGATCCCTGTGCAACAGAGTGTTTAAAATGTCTACAGCCGCCGCGCCCATTGCATCTCTGGGTTGAAGGATGCCACTTGCTTCATCGTAGTCATCCAAAACATTGAAACTCGCATATCCAACATCATCCGGAACACGGATACCAACTGACTTCAGTGAGCGCATTACCAGATTGTCATTGCTTCTTCCAACTATGACGTCCGGCTGGTATTTTCGAAACCATTCTAAGAATTCGACTTCGAGAGGCTTTGACTCGAGCTTCAGGGTCGGAATGATGTCCCTCTGGTTGCGACTCTGCCCAAATATATGGGCAGCTTCCCATTGATTTTCGACTCTCTCGGACAACTTTTTATCCAAGACCAGCCCCGGATTTTGGTAACCCCTTTCTCGCAAGATTCTGTGAAGCAAAAGGCTATCCGCATAATAGTTCGGAACGACATGGTGAAAATGACTGTACCTCAAAGGTCTCTCTATGGTTACAATCGAAAAGCGGTTCCAGTCGAATTCGAATACAGCTGAGGGATCAGCAAACGGTGTAACGATTATACCGCGAATACCCCGTGAGTAGAGAATGTTGCTCAATCGAACCGGAGTCATTCCGCCTTCGTATGCATTGAAAAACTGGAGAGAATACCCAAGCATCCGAGCTCTTTCTTTGGCTCCGTTAAATAGTTTTTGCGCACTCAGGTTTTTTTGAAGCCACCGAGTCGAAGACGACCAATTTGAAACCATTGCGATGACATTGAACTCACGTTGTACGCGCAATCGGCTTCTGTATGCCGCCAAAGCACTCATCGCTGGGTCGGGTTCATAGCCCAACCTTTCTGCCGTCGCTTTTACCCGAGCAATCGTTCCAGCTGGAATCGTGGGATTGTCGCGTAATGCCATCGAAACAGCTGCGATACTTAAATTTGCCTCTGCAGCAATGTCTTTTAATCGAACTCTAGGGCCTTTGCTCAAAGTACTTAACTGTTTCAGTGATCAAAGATTTGAAGTACTTTCTCGTCAATGCAATAAGGTTTGTATGCCCCTCGAGAAACGCCCCAACATCCTGTTGGTTGTCGCCGACGACCATCGCGCTGATGCAATCGGCACTCTAGGCCACCCAGTCGTTCATACGCCAACTTTGGACGGACTGATCGAAAGGGGCACGATTTTTACAAATACGCGTATTATGGGTAGTCTGATCCCAGCGGTTTGTGCGCCTTCCCGAGCTTGCCTCCTGACCGGTCGGAATCTCTTTCAGGCAGATGGATATACTTATTGCGAGCCGCGCCCGAGTAACGACGTACCGATTCACCCAGAATACGTCACCTTGCCTCAATATTTTCGAGAGCATAACTACGAGACCTTTATTACAGGCAAGTGGCACAATGATGGACCCAGCGCAGTTCGTTCCTTCGAGTCTGGTCGCAACATTTTTCACGGCGGAATGAGTCCCCATGACGAGGTTCCCGTCCGGAGCCTGAGTGGTATTAAGGAGGGTCGCCCGGCGAAGGTTGCCGAAGGATTTTCCAGTGAAGTGTTCTGCAATACCGCCATCGATTTCCTCCAAAACCACGATAAAAGTCGACCCTTTTTCATGTGGCTGGCACTGACCTCTCCTCACGATCCGCGTACACCACCACCTCCTTATGATACGCTCTATGATCAGGACTCGATTCCACTTCCCTTGAATTTCCTGCCCGAGCATCCGTTCGACAATGGTGAACTCAGTATCCGTGACGAGCTTCTTGCTCCTCATCCACGAACCGGAAAAACGATACAGAAGGAGCTGGCTGATTACTACGGACTTATCAGTCATCACGACGCTTGCTTGGGACGAGTCTTAGATTGCCTCAGCAGAACCGGCCTTGAGGAGGGTACGATTGTTGTTTATGTTTCAGACCACGGTCTCGCAATCGGGAGTCACGGACTCTTAGGAAAACAAAATCTCTACGAGCACAGTGTTCGAGTGCCTTTCATCCTTAGTGGACCAGGGGTGCCAAAGGGGTTACGAAGTTCGCATTGTGCTTATTCCCTCGATCTGTTCTCGACTCTCTGTGAACTTTCAAAAGTTCCTGTTCTTCCAAATTTGGAAAGCCGTAGCCTAGTCCCTATTCTCGCCGATAAATCAGATAACTTTCGAGACGTCTTTTTCTCCGTTTATTCTGGGTTTCAGCGTTCCGTGTACGACGGACGTTGGAAACTTATCTGCTACGCGATGGGTGGGGAGGAACGCCTGCAGCTCTTTGACCTGCTGGAGGACCCCCTTGAGCTGTATGACCGTATTGAAGATGGTTCCTGTTCGGCGATTGTTCAGCGCTTACTCGATAGCCTGCAGGAATGGCAGAATGTCAACGGTGATCCGACGATCAATAAGAACGAAAATGTAGCTCCGCACCGACTTGTTCAGTCGGCTTCCCTGTCGCAAACACAACTCTACAACCAATAATGCTAACCCAAAACACTCCTATGAAAACGAACCTCAATCTCCGACTATTTTCTCCACATCTGCTGTCGATTCTAACCATCTTGACAACCGGACATCTTCTCTCCGGTTCGGTGTTGATCGACGATGACTTTGAGGAGTATGCAGCAGGAGGTCCCCCGACCTCTCCTTGGACAAGCAGCTCCAATATCACTGTCAGCAGCAACGTAAATGCTCAATCCACTTTTGGCCCTTCAGGCGACACCCAAGGCATGCGGAGTCGCAATTTAAATGGGTCTTTTACACCGGAGGCATCCGTTGAAATCGATAGCAGCGGCGAGAGCTACTCTATATTGAAGATTCAATTCGATTACATGTTTGTCACCCAACAAGGGAATCCCCAGTTCATTCTTGAGGGAGATAATGGAACCAATGGAATCCGAATGATGCTCACAACAACAAACGGATATGTTTCAGTTCGTGAAGGTAACAGCTTCAATGAACTCACTGGGGGAATGTCTCTCTCGGCGAATAACTGGTACCGATTTACTCAATCTATTGATATCGGTTCCTCGACTTTTTCTCTAACTGTGGAGGAATTCGGGGGCACCACTGTAACCACACCCGACTTGTCATTTGAAAACAGCATTAGCAATCCAACTGAAGCAGTCTTCAATTACAACGCTCCGATTTCCTCTACTGGAGGTGAGTACTTTATCGACAATGTCTTCATCGAGACGATACCGGAACCCGGAAGTGCGTCACTTTATCTTGGGGTAATGTCGGTCATTGTCGTTACCTTCCTTCGGCGACGCAATCATCGCTGACCGCATAGCGATGAACCATTGGCTTTCCGCCGCTTGTCTTTTGATACAGTGGTAATGAGTCGTCTGCGGCTTCAGGTGCATATGAGACCTTCGTTCAGGAAACACGGCTTCACCTTGATCGAACTATTGGTCGTGATGGCTGTCTTGGGTATTTTGACTGCGATCTTGCTGCCAGTTTACAGCTCGATCCGAAACAAGACCCAATCAACTGTCTGTATTAGTAATTTGCGACAGATTGGGGCCGCTTTCTCGACCTACAAAATCGACAACAAGGGAAATCTACCTGCGGTCGGATTCCCGGGTTCATCATCGGTCGGGGAGTGGTTTAAGTCGGATTTTTTCACCTATCTCAGCGATGGAATTGCTTTTAACGACTATCCTTTCGAAAAGAAGGAAACCTCTAGCGGCGTAGCCCCGTTCAACAATAGTCCGCTCTTTTGCCCGGCCTGCGATCCCGAGGATTCAATTAAACCCTACGGTGTGAACCTGTGGCTGTGGCAATCTCAACGTTCCTATCCTATCAATCCTATGCCACTTCCCGATCCTGCAAAGACTATGCTCGTCGCAGACAAAGAGGGTCATCTCTCGTACATCAACAGTCCCTCTAATATGAGCTCAAATTCCGAATCGAAACTGTCGGACCGACATAATGGTTTCACCAATGTCCTATTTTGCGACGGTCATGTCTCCTCGATTCCTTATCGTGAGATAATCGAAAAACACCATGACATTACTGACCCATTCTGGGGCTGGGGAGCTTTAGTCCGACCTTCTGGAGACTGATTTTATGCGTGCTCCTTTTCAAAATATTTCCCGCTCTACTCTAGGATGCTTGATCGTAATTATTGGAGTAGTGATCCTTCCTCATCTTTATGCTGAATCTAACTCGATATTGGTTGAAGAGAACTGGGAAGATTTCGATTTCGATGCTACCTTGAGCTTTCCATGGTCAACGAAATCCGATGACAAGAGCCGTATTGGTATTGTTCGAGGTCGTAGTTATTTCGGAGATGGGGAGGCTCTCGTACGAGTCGAAGACAGCTCTTCTGCCATAAATCCCTCTTTGACCGCTTCGATCCATCATAGCAAAAAACAGCCCTTGCTCATTGAATTCGACTGGATGGTTCCTGAAATCAACGATTCCAGCCCTTCCGTGCTACTGGAGAGCAACCGCCCGCAGGCTAGAGGAGCGATCAAGGCTCAACTCCTGATCGCTCGAAACAAAGATGACAATTTTCGTCGTTGGATCACTGTTCATACTGACACTGGATTGCTTCCCTTGGTTCCTTTCACGGAGGGAGATTGGTACCGCATTCAAATGGAGATTCCAACTGTCGAAGGGAGGGCGATGAATTTAATGATTAAACAGCAGGAGCGGTCTCCGCAAGTGTTTCAGCAAATCCCAATGCGGAATCCGAATGAACTTATCGATCAGATTCGATTTCTCGATAACACCCCTGCAGATCAAACATGCAGTTTCTACATCGACAACTTTCGAGTTTCTATTCTGGAGACTGGGCAGTGCGGCCATAGTTTTGATCGATATCGTTTGTATATCCCAAATCAATCTTTCGAAGTCGGACAGGGATCTTGGTATGCAGCAAGCTACTATGGAGCGGGCCTGGAAATTACCCGTTCGGAAGACGCAGTAGATGGTCAATACAGTCTCCAGATTGCAAGCCGTGAACCCGAATCGACTAGCAATTTCGACTCGCCAATTTTAGACTGGCCCCACAATCGTCCCGTTCAATTGCGATTTTGGATAAAAGGTTCGTTCGATTTGGATGGGAGTCAGGCTCGCGTGGAATTAACGAGCAAGAACTGGGGTAGGCCTGAATCGAATTTCTGGGATTTTGAACTGACCCATAATTGGCAACAGCATACGATCAAGATCCCTGCGATTGAGAATAACGACGAAGACTGGAGAATACGGTTTCGCATCCCGTCGCAGGGCTGGATTCGTCTCGATGGTATCGAGATGATTGAAGAGCCTTTCGCTACAGCGCCTGCACTTATTGACCCTGAGATTGAGCTGACTTGGGAGAGTGGGATATCCTTTGTCTATCCAGAAGAAATCGCTCGCCTTCACGTTCGAGTCGGTCCGCTGGAAGACCAAGAACCTCCCCGCCTTTCCGGATCAATTCTGAATGACAAAGGTCTTATCACGCAATTGCCACCGTCCCGCTGGGTGATGGATGGACGCATCGCGGAAACCATTATTGATTTCGGAACTCGGCCAATCGGCCTCTACAATCTCGACATTCGAATCAATGATGCCGACGGAAACCTTCTCGCAGATGCTCAACCATCTTTTGCTTGTATACATCGACATGGAGAAGGCGAGCCATGGGTTGGTATCTTCGTGTCAAACAGCCGACTGAATTCAGACGTAGGCCCCTCGCTCGCGAAGATAGGAATTCCCTTCGTTCGTCGTGGTGCCTCTCTATCCTGGCACATTCGGAAGGGAAAAAGACCTGGCGAATGGAAAAGTTTTGATGTTGTTCGGGAAGAATTACGTGAGAATGGGCTGAAGGAGCTAGCAATCCTCGAAGGTGCTCCCCGTTCGATTCGAAAACTCTACGGAAATGCTGCCGGACGCTGGCATCGCATTTTAGGCCTGCATTGGACTCAGGGTCTTAGAAAAGAGTGGGAAAACTATGTTGAAGCATTGGCGGTCAATGATGCAGATTTCTGCGGGTACGAATCGTGGAACGAAACCAATGCAAACTCCTACTTTCTCGGATCCACGAGTACGGTCGCTGACATGCTTGAGGCCAATCGCGAGGCGCTCAATCGGGCGGGCATTTCCCCAGATCATCCTGTTTTGGGTCCAACAACTTCCCACATCCCTCAAGTCTATATTCGCAACGTCTTGGGCCAAGTTGCGCCGGGAACCGTTGATGGTGTGAGTATCCATCCCTACCGAAACGGTCGAGGGATTCCCGAGAGTACGGGCTATGCGTATGAACTTGATGAGCTTCGTAAAACGATGTTCGAGGTCGGACTTGGGGATGGACATATCTGGGCTACGGAACTTGGGATTTCAAGCTCTGATCTCCCACGGCTCGAACAGGCTGGATTAAAGCCATTCACGGGTCTGGGTTCTGCGAGTAGCCATCGAGCTTTCCCTCCAGATGATGAAGTCGCAAATTATGTGCTACGTGCTTTTATCATGGGTCTGACCCGGGGTGTTGACCGGCAGTTCTATTTTTTGTGGGCCGACCTTCCGAGAACTCATCTGAAAATGGGGCTCGTCCGCGGCGACAGACCTTCCAGTCCCAAGATGCAAGCGCTATCCGTCAGCGTTCTACAATACCTTTTCAACGGCGCAACTTTTTCACGTACTCTACAAGAAACACCTCCGCTTTACGTCTATACCTTTCTAAAAGGGAAACGCCAAATTGTTGCAGCTTGGTCCCAAGAAGGGCGTATCAGTGCACAACTGGGTCCTCTCGGGAATGCGCGGTTTATGGATCGATTCGGTCGCCCTTTGACTCACTCTAAGATCGTCACTCTCAGCGAAGCCCCAATATTCATCGAAACGGATGCCGGTGACCCCGTAGATCTCAAGCCGATAACCGCACCGGTCGACGAACCTTTTATCTTGATTCAGAACCAGCCGATTTCGATATCTTTGGATCTGACAGCACAGGATAGCTTATCCCAGTTGGTGGATGTCAGCTGCCCATCCACAGAAGGTGAGAGTTGGGATCCCTGGCCGCTGGAAGTTATTGACTGGCGTATTGAAGGCGATCAACTGCTCGTTACTGTAATTCCTTCGAGCAATGAATTCAGTGGATTCGGATTCAGCGAGCTTTCCCTCCAGACCCCGACCGATGAATTCTTTGTTTCCGTTCCTGTAAAAATCACAACTGGCGGTAGTGCCAGAGCGCCCCTCGATCTATTGCCCAATCCCGGTTTGTTTTTACAAAGCACCGATCAAGCCGCCACAGTTGAGACCGAGGGGAATAGCTTTGTCATGACTGTCCTGCCAGTTCCTGACTACTGGGGTCCCCGCTTCGAGGGCGCCTTTTTGTTACCGCCGACTCCCGATATCACGGGCTATGAACAAATTTCATTTGAGGTGATGACTCTGGAACCGACCCTAAATATGCAAATGCGTATCCTGATGAAATCAATAGACGGGACAGTTTATAAGAGCTGGGTTCAGCCTGATGTCCTTACGTCGAAAGATAAGTGGCAGAAAATCACGATTCCCCTCAATACGTTTTATTTGACCAAGCTTTCGCGAGAATTCCAAGAGCCGCAACAACCGCGCTTGGAAAGCATTCAATCCATTGCCATTTCCGTGAACGGCAACGATCCCAAATCGGGAACCAAATTTCGAGTTCGATCCGTTCGGCTTGAGCCCCGCAAATTGAGCAACGAGTAGTGCAATGGTTCCTGTATGGAGGTATACTTACAAAGAACGAGCGGAGGATTAGCCTCAGAGCAAGAGTAGACGACTGAATCCATGGATAAAAGAACTCCTTTCAATGTCCTGATGATCTTGGCGGATCAGATGAATGCCAATTGGCTTGGCTGTGCTGGGCATCCTCAAGCTCAGACTCCAAATTTGGACGCGTTTGCGGCTTCGGGCATTCGATTTACCGAAGCTCATTGTCAGAACCCAATCTGTACGCCGAGCCGAGTTAGCATCCTTTCGGGACAATACTGTCAAAATCACGGCTACTACGGGCTTTCCGGTCCTGCGCCGAAGGGCTTAAACAATCTATTTCGGCATTTTGGTCGCCAGGGATATCGGACCGCCGCCTATGGTAAACTACACCTTCCAGAGGCTCCGCGAAACTGGATTGCTGACGACGTCGATGTCTTTGGGGATTCCTATGAAAATGCGGACGGTGTTTTCGGGGCATCTTCTTTTCTGGAAGATCTAGAACGAAAAGGTCTACGCCACTTGGAGGACAGCTGGCATAACTTGCAAAACTACGGGAAGCCGAGCATCCCTATCGACGCGATGCCCTCGGAGTTACCGCTTGAAGAAACTCAGGAAATGTGGTGCGCACGCGAAACGATGGATTTTATTCTAGATTACATCGATCACCCTTTTTGTGTCCAAGTTGCCTTTCAGAAGCCGCATCATCCATTGCTCCCAAATATTCGCTTTTGGAATCAGTATCCGTCCGATCTGGAGCTTCCTGCTGATTGGGATGTATGCCAGTCACATCGTGCTCCCCATTTCCAAAAACGTTGGCGAGAATGGCGCGATTACCCACCCGAATTTGGGCACAGCGACGATACATTCGAGGACTTCGTGCGTCGATGCTGGAGGGGGACTCTCGCCTGTGTCAGCCAAATCGATTACGTCTTTGGACAGTTGATGGAGTTTTTACGCGTCAACGACTTAGAGAAAAACACCATCGTCATTTTCGGCAGTGACCATGGAGCGTATCACGGCCATATGGGAATATTGGAAAAAGCTCCGGGAATCTGTTCGGACCAAGTTTGCAAAGTTCCCTCGCTCTGGCGTGTGCCTGGATTGACCCGAGGTGGGAGCTGCTGTAGCCAACTAGTCGAAAATATCGACATGACTTCAACGTTATCCTCCTTGTGTAATCTTCGGGAGTTTGACTCTGGGGATGGCAAAGACCTAACGGGGCTGTTGGGCGGTGAAGACTATCCAGTTCGCGATGTATCCGTGACAGAAAATGTTTGGAGTAAAGCTCTGCGCTGGAAGCATTGGCGATTCGTTCACTATCAAGAAGAGTGTTTTCCTGGGGAAGACGTCGGAGAGCTCTATAACCTGCTCAACGATCCTCAGGAGACCCGCAATCTCTACAAGGACCCATCCTATCGCAACGTGGTCGAAGACTGTCGCCGCCAGTTGCTAGAGTGGTTGATACGTACTCGGCGTACCGTCACGACGCAGTGTTCCCTTAGCGATGAAGTCCACCTTGCAACTCCTGGTCACCGTAGCTGCATCTATCCGCTGGGTGGGGATGGAACCGCTCCTAATGCGGCTCAGGCTTACAATCGATCCGACATTCACGAAATGTATCGCTAACGGAATGGCCAACAGTTCGATAAATAGGGAGAATGGTTTTCAAGCACGGGACCTTCCGCCCAAGGTTGAATCTGATTTTTGCCGTCGTTTGAGATACATTGGGAGAATTCTTGAAGATTCGAACTATTTCGTGTGGTGCTGTTCACCGATTTATGGCCCGGGAGGCTCCGTCCATGTCTACTATTCCCGCTGGCCCCGAGCTACGGGGTTCGGGGGATGGTTAACTCACTCTGAAATTGCACACGCTGTAGCGGAAGACATTGCAGGTCCTTATGTGTTCACCGATATTGCTCTTGCCGGGCGCGGTCTCGAATTTTGGGATGCCTGTACGGTTCATAATCCGACCATTCATCGTGTTGCCGATCAATATGCCCTTTTCTACATGGCCAATAGATTTGAGCCCTGTGCCGACCGCGAGCAAGCAATTCGGTCCAAGCGGATAGGCGTCGCATTGAGCAATTCCTTGTATGGACCGTGGAAGCGTATGGATTTTCCGTTGATTGATGCTGGCTCGCCTGACTCTTGGGACGAAATTCTCGTTAGTAACCCCTCATTCGTCGAAGACCGAAACGGATCATTCAAACTCTACTACAAAGGCGTTGACCGGATTTCATGGGAAAAATCTCACGGCAACCGGAAATATGGCGTAGCCACCGCTGGCAAATTAGAGGGTCCTTACACAAAATACGCAGCGAATCCGATCATCGACCTATCCGTCTATGGGGAGTCCTACGAATGTGAAGATGCTTTTATTTGGCAAGATGTTGAGGGCTATCATGCCATCATGCGCGACATGGGCCTATTTGGTGACCGGTATGGTATTTATATGAGATCCCATGACGGGATAGCTTGGGGGGATCCTCAGGTAGGATACCGTCCTTCCACATCCTACACACGAGAACCTCCCAACGGATTGTCGAGAGAAGGACGATTCGAACGTCCTCAGATTCTCTTTAGAGACAGCAAACCAACCCATCTTTTCGTCGCTTTTCGCGGGGGCGAAAGCCTCGGTTCGACTGCAGCGGTGCTGGAGATTCGAAACTCTGATTCTGACGAATAATGTATCTTTATGATATCTCTGAGAAAATTGATAAAAAGTGGCAATCTCTTCCTCTATAGCCCCTTTATCGAAAGATCTGGATTTATCAAAGCTTCTCGTCCCACTCGGCTTCTTTGAAGCCGACGAGGGCGACGCCGTCGCCGAGGAGGAAGGGGCGTTTGACGAGGTTGCCGTTTTCCTGGAGGAGGGCGAAGGCTTCGTCTTCGCTGAGAGAGGAAAGCTTATCTTTGAGGCCGGCGTCGCGGTAATCCTGACTCGAAGTGTTGAAAAGACGGGTCATCTTGCCGTCGTAGGCCTTGAGCATGGTCGCCAGTTCCGACGGGCTGGGCGGGGTTTCGCGGATCGCGAGTTCTTCGAACTCGACTCCCTTGGATTCAAGGAATTTCCGGGCGTTGCGGCAGGTGCTGCAATTTTTGTAGGCGTAGAATTTGAGCATGGAGGGGGGGGAGGTTTGGACGTTGGGAGGTTTAGAGGTTGGGAGGTTGGGAAGAGGTTGGCAGGTTCAGAGGTTTAGAGGTTGGGAAGTTTTTTGTTTGGACACTAGTAGACTGGTAGGTTGCTGTGTTCCTGCAACCCTTTCGTGAGAGTGGGGGATTGGTTTCTTCTGGATCCGGCCGTCATCGGCGAAGCGCCGATGCTACCGATCTGCCCGTTGATCGAGCCTTACTTGGCCGTGAGAACTACGTCGTCGAAGAGGATTGCGCCTTCTCCGTCGTCGTCGTCAATCACGGTGATGCGGAGTTTCAGGTCGTCGCTGTCTTTCACCGCTTTGTAAGTGATCTTCTCCTTTTTCCAGTCTGCTCCTGCCTTCACGCTGCGGTCGTAGAAGGTCGAGGAACCGGAATCGCGAACGAACCGAATTTGGTACCCCAGGCCTTGGTAGTCGTCCGTGGCCCTTACTCGGTAGGTGACGGTGAAGACTCGGTAGTCTTCAGCATCGAACTCTTGCTCGATCTCTTGAGGTTTGTCGTCCACCTCGAAGTAGAGCACCTTGTTGGTTTCTGCGTCGGTTTCGTATTCGATGTCCCGGTCGCCTTTCCAATCTTTGCGTCCTGATTCGAAGTCCCCATTGTCGATGAGGTTTTCGGCCTGAAGGGCTGAGCTGAAAAGGAAAAGGAATAGGAGGTATCGAGTCATCTTATGCAAATACAGGGAGAGAATTCAGGGCCGCCGAACTCGGTTTCGACGGACATCCCAAGGAGTAATCGCTCGCTCCCGAAGAGGTCAATGCGAGAGGGGGGAAACGGCTCGGAATCGCCCTTCTAAATCGCGATCATGGGTGGATCACCCATGGAATTCGTAAGTCGATCCTTATCGCTTCTCACTGAGTTTCAAATAGTGCTGCGTGTTATGATCCGACTTCTTTGCTTCAATTGTCCCTTTTGTGGGAGGAGGCGATGAACCGTTCTAGATTGAGCTCTCTATAGGGACAATTGAAGTTCTCTTTCCAATGAGGAGTTGTCGAAGAGGGCTGGATGACTGTTTTCTGAACTTTCCAAGGGCTCAAGGAGAGAGGTTTCTCCCCACCATTGGCGTAAGAGTTCTAGAGTGGGGCCTTCCGTCCAAGATTGTCGGCTGGTCGTATTGATGATTCTCACGCCCGGACGGTGAGGGGATTCGACTGCTCGGACAAAGGCCGAGACGGCTTGTGAGCGACTCATTTGGGTTAGAGTTGCGATCGACCAAGGCGTTGGTTTTGAGGAATTGACTTTCGGTGGCGGTTGCTCGTCGGGGTAGATGGCCGCCAGACGCAGGTTGATGACGTCGAGAGCGGGAATTTGTCGTGAATAATAGCGGGTCAATTCCTCCATGAGGTATTTGGAGAATCCGTACCCGTGCTGATCGAGGCAGGGATGCTCGTCAGGAACGGGAAGGGAAAGGGGACAGAAATCGGGTGATTCGAGACCGACGACGGCGATGGAGCTGGCGTTCACGAATTTGCGGCAACCTTGATCGATCAAAGAACGCATCAAAATGCGGGTTCCTTCGACATTCACCCTCATCCCGTCGCTTTCGGAACAGCCGCCAGTGACGGCTGCGAGGTGGACAACTGCGTCGATGGAATGAGCGTCCAGCTGGGCCAGATCGTCGGGCGAGGAGAACAGGCCTCGGTAGTGTGACCGGTTGGGACCTGCAGGCAGTTCCTGTCGACAAAGGGTAACGACGTGGTGGTTTGCGGTCAGGTCCTCAAGGAGGGCTTGTCCGAGGAATCCGTTCGCGCCGGTAAGGAGAATGGTGGACATGTTGGGTGGTGCGGTGGAGTTTTAGTTCCAGTTTAGAATGGTTCCTTTGTAGCTCGTGTCTCCGTCCAGTATACTTCGGTAGACTTCCGGAGCTTCCTCGGGGGAGATGCGATGGGTGACCGTATCCTGCCAGGGAAGAATTCCGCTCGCCATGTGCTTCAAGACCGTCAGTCGGCTGGGGAGATAGCCTTCATCGCAGGGGAAAAACATCTGCAGGCGGCGAGTATGGGCGGGAATGAAGGAAAAGTCGAAAGGGGCATCCCCATAGTTGCCTTGCCAGATGAATTTACCGTCTACGCGGCAGAGCTCTATCGCTGGCTGGATCAGAGCGGGGATCCCGGTCGATTCGTAGACGAGATCGGCACCGTCCGGGCAGTAACTCTTGATGACCTCCGATATGCTTTGTTGCTTCGAGTCGATAGTGATGTCGGCACCGAAGCGCTTGGCGAGGGAGAGTTGGGCGGGATCAACATCGATCGCGATGACCCGGCAACCTCGCATGGAGGCCGCAGCAATGACTCCGAGGCCGATCAGTCCGCAGCCGAGGACGGCAACGGTCTCGCCCATTTGCGGGGCGGAGGTGTCGACTGACTTGTAGCCGACTGCGGGCATGACGAACATGCTGCTGGTTTCCAGGTCGCAGTTCTCGGGCAGCTTCCAGAGTCCATGGGTGCCCCCGACTTCGCTGATGGCGTGTGAGCAGTGGAGACCCGCGACGGGACTGCACTCTGAGCCATCGCTTCGCTTCGCCCGAGCTTTACTCATGCGGAGGAACACCTTGTCGCCCGGTTTTACCTCGGTTACGGTCGAGCCGACGGATTCCACTTCGCCGGTCGACATGTAGCCGGTGATGAGGGGATAGGGGCCCCAATTGATTTTGTTCCGGATGAGGGCGAACTCGGTTCCCACGCTGACTCCGGAATAGGCGGTTTTGACTAAGACTTCATTGTCCTGAGGATCGGGAAGTTCAACGGATTCCAGTGAGAATTTTTGATGGGCAGAAGTAATGAGGGCTTTGGCTTTCATAGATTGATTTGTTTTAAGTAGGTATGATTATGATCGATCCTTGAATGAAAAGGCTTCATAGATGGCTCAATATGATGAAAAGTAGGTCAAAAATGATATATGGATCGAAGCTGGCTGAATAAAATCTGTCCGGTGCCGAGTCCCGCCCCTCCGGATTTCACGAGGAAGAGTCTTTGTGGATGTGAGGAGCATTCCCGCGGTTGGGTGGAGGCCCGTCGGGTCATTTACGACCATGAGTTGATCCTGATTGAGAGCGGGGAGTTCGACCTCGAGTGCGAGGATCGACTGGTCAAACTTGAGGCGCTTCAGTTCTTCATCGTCCCGCCGGGCGTATGGCATTCCACCTCCTGTCGCTTGCCGGGAAGGAGGCATTTTCTCCATTTTGATTGGGAGTGGGTGCGGGTGCGGGAAGGGTCTCCGGTGATGACCTTTTTTCCGGCGCATCCGCAGACGGATTTCTTGCGGCGGGCTCCGGAGAGGATTCCCTCTGGATGGATCGAGGGAAAGATCGAGGAGCCGGAGAGGGTGTTTGCTTTGTTGGATCGACTGCGAGGGATGCTCGATTCGAGGCAATCTCATGAAATGATCGCGGCTCGGGGCGTATTGTTGGAATTGCTCCTACGTTTGCTCGATGAGAATCCGCGGGTTCAGCAGCGGGTCCGTCACTCCGAGGAGTTGGCATATCGGATGCGAGCGTGTCTCGATAGGATGGTATCCACTCCGTCGGGGGAGCAGGCTGTTTGTGCGGCTCTGGAGGCGCTCGGGTTTTCCTACGCGCACCTGTCGCGGGTATTTCGCCAGCAGTATGGAGTGACGCCGGTGGGTTATTTGCACAGTATGCGGATTGAGCGGGCCAAACAGTTGCTGAAGCAAACGGATCTAAAAGTTTTCGCAGTGGCCTCCAGCGTTGGATATGCGGATTCGGTCTACTTTTCGCGATTGTTCAAGCGTCATACCGGGATCAGTCCGGCCCGCTTTCGGTCGACCCGGGCCTCCATCCTTCCGGAGGTCTAAAAGCGTGACAGAAAAGGAAATCGGCTCTAGTTCGTAGAGGCTGAGCATGGCGGAAAAACCCCCACAGAAAATTGAATCAACGGCGGATTTGGCCCGCTATCTCAACATGTCCCAATGGTCGGTCTCCCGGGCGATCAACGGACATAAAGGGGTCAGCGAGGAGACGCGTAAACGGGTGCTGGACGCGATGGTGGAGTGTGACTTCCAGCCCAATATGCATGCCAGGAGTCTACGGGGCCAGACCTCGAAGCTGATCGGCGTATGCTTCTGGAATTTCAGTATGCCGATTGTGAATGCGAAGTTGACGGAACTGCAACGCGTGCTCAGGGGATATGGTTTCCGCTACCTCTTCGAAACCACGATGGGCGAAGAGGAGAGGGAGATCAGCGTCATTCGGGATTTTCAACGTTTCGGAGTGGATGGCATCGTGAACATTAATTCGATTCTGAAAGCCCCGGATTTGGACGAACTCCTTTCGACGGTACCCAGTGTGTTGGTCGAACCCGTGCACCGGGAAACCGGAAAGACTCCCAAAGTCTCGGTCGACCGGAGTCGGGCGATGAGGGAGATTATTCATCATCTTTACGAACTGCTCTTCCCCCGAAAAAGTGGACAGTTTTCGGCTAGTTAAGTTGTGGTTGTAGATTGTAATATTGTTCAAGGTATCGTTGAGGCGAGATCATTCCTAAAGAGCTGTGTCTTCGCCGGCGATTGTAGAAGCATTCGATGTAGTCGAAGATGGCGCAGTGGGCTTGTTTTTTGTTATGGAAGCAACCGGAGTCGGGAAGCATCTCGGTTTTAAAGGAGGCGAAACAGCTCTCGGCGAAGGCGTTGTCGTAGCAGTATCCCTTGGCGCTCATGCTTTGTTTCCATTTTCCCAGAGCGGTTCGAAGGGGCCCGCTGGTATACTGGCAACCTCTATCGGAGTGGAAGATCGCAGTGGGATGGATCGGTAGTCTCAGACGGGCTTGGTCGATTGCCCGGACAGTTTGTTCGGCCGAGAGAGAGCAGGAGAGATTCCATCCAAGGATGAGACGGGAGAACAGGTCCATGACAACCGACAGATACATCCAACCCTCTTCGGTGGGGATATAGGTAATGTCGGCAACGAGTTGCTCACCGGGCTTGGTGGGCGCAGGCTCCTTTTTCAAAAGGTTAGGAGAAGGAGAAGCCTTCGAATCGGTTTTCGTTGTCTTTGGTCGCCAAGGCCTACGGAGCTTCCCTCGTAAGCCCTCTTTTCGCATCAGGCGCGCTACCCGGTTCTCGCCACAGGGCAAGCCGCGCTCGGCAAGTTCCGGGGTGATTCTCGGACTGCCGTAGCAGCGCATGTGACGGTCGGCATGAATCGTTTTTATTTCGGCGACTATGCGCTGGTTCTCGACAGCCCGAGGCCCAGGAGCAACTTTCCGGGTATCCCAGGCGTAAAATCCGCTCCGGGACAGTCCCAGAGCCCCACAAAGCTCGCATACTGAGTAGTCTTTCCGCATTGCCTCGATCATCGCATACCCAGATGCGGGTCCTCTGCCAGTATGCTCGCGGCTTTTTTTA